>JBJOIF010000256.1:0-2739 GCA_046047335.1 Planctomycetota bacterium
ACAAACGCCCAAGTCCCCTCACGGAAAATCACGAAATATATCATGAAGTTCGGTACGTAAGATGTGAGTGTTTGCACACAGACGACCACAAGTAGCACATCTGTGGTCCTCGTCACGAATCCAACCGCTTCCATGCGGCGAACGGTCGTCGTATGAGCACCACTCGTCGTCTCGCCGCCTCTGCGCTTGGGCTGGTTTCCATGGTGACCGGGTTCGGCAGCGGCCATGCCGCGCCGGCGCAGTCTCCGTCCACCGCCCCCGGCCCGACCAACTTCTTCGCCTTGGAGGCGCCCGCGCTCGACGGTACCCCCACGCCGTTCTCCACCTTTGCGGGCAAGGTGGTGCTGGTGGTCAACGTGGCGAGCCGCTGCGGGTACACGCCGCAGTACGACGATCTCGAGAAGGTGTGGAAGGAGTACCGCGACCGCGGACTGATGGTCGTGGGGTTCCCGTGCAACGACTTCGGTGGTCAGGAGCCGGGATCAGCCAAGGAGATCGGCGAGTTCTGCCGAGCCACCTACGGCGTGACGTTCCCGATGATGGGCAAGGTGCAGACCAAGGCGGGGGCGGGCCAGAGCCCGGTCTACGCGTTCCTGTCCGCGAAGGTGGGAAAGCTGCCAAGCTGGAACTTCGGCAAGTACTTGGTCGGGCGTGATGGCCAGCCGATCGAGTTCTTCGGTTCGGGGGCGAAGCCCACGGGCGCGGAGTTGCGCGCGGCCATCGAGCGAGCGCTCGCCGGATCGGTCACCAGTGGCGGGGCATCGGGCCCGGCCGCTCCATCCGCGCCGTCCGTGCCGTCGGCTCCATCGGCTCCGGCGAAGCCCTGAGCGCACGTTCGTATCCTTGGGCGATGGTCCGCTTCCGATCGTCGTCGCTCGCGTTGTCCGCATGGTGCATCGTTGCCTCGGCGTCGGCCGGAGGGTGGGACGATGCGCTGGCACGGATCCCCGCGGACGCGGCCTCCGTGGTGGCGATCCCGAACATCAAGGCCGCGAGCGATGACCTGCAGCAGGCCATCGACCGCATGGGCCGCGCGGAGGCCGCGCTGGGTGGTCGGCCGATCGACCTGCTGAAGGCGCAACTGGGCATCGGACCGGGAATCGACGATCGCGGCGCGCTCCTCGCGTGGTCCGTTCCCTCGGCCGCGGGCATGCACCACGTGCTTGCCCTGCCCGTGACCGATGGGCAGGCGTTCATGTCGGCGTCGCTGAAGCCGCATCCCACGGAAGCGGGCGCCTTCGAAGCGCCTGGCGTGGACGCTCCGGTGTGGGCGCGTGTGGATGGATCGTTCGTGCTGCTCTCCGACCATACCGACGGCCTCGGCGCCGCCGGTGCCATCGCCGCGGACCGTGGCTTCGCCGGAGTCCTGGCGGGCCGGCTCGGTGCGCGGGGCACCGAGATCATGCGTGCTGCGGATGCGGTGGCGTGGGCCTCATCCGCCGCCCTGGCGCGCGCGCCCGCCGACCCGCGCGCCGCGCCCTACGTGGGCCAGATCACCGACGCGATGATCGCCGTGGACTTCGATGCGCTGGCCGTCGGGTTCCGGGCGTTCGCGCGGTTCGACCCCGCCTCCGAGGTGGCGAAGGCCATGCCTTCGGGCGAGCGCTCGCCCCGCGCCCCGGCCTCCCTGCTGGATCGCCTCCCGGCCGCGGTCTTCTATGGCGCGGTGGGCGTGGACCTGGCCGGCATGGGTGGGGCCGCGCACGTGCGATCGTTCATGGAGCGGCTCCCGGGCGCGGAGCAAGTGACGCTGCCGCCGTGGCTCGACGCCGTGCAGGACAAGGTGTCCGCGGTGCAGGTGGCCGCGTACCCGAGCCGGCTTGGCCTGGTGTCCGCTGGCATCCTCAACGACGCCGCGCTGGTGGTGGTCACCGACGACCCTGCCGCGGTCCGCGGTGCGCTTCGGTCGTGGGTCGAGTCGCAGGTCGGCGAGGCCGAGGGGATCCGCCGAGAGCCCACGTGGGAGGACGCGCGAACGCTCAAGGACGGCTCGACCGTCACCGCATTCGCCGTGAAGGAGACGGTGGTCGGGCAAGTGGGCAGCGCCACCGAGCGAATCATGCGCCAGCTGCTGATCAGTGCGCGAGGCCTCCATGGATTCGTCCGCGAGGTCCCTGGGGCACTGGTGGTGACCTACAGCCAGCGCACCGACGTGCTGGCGCGCGCCACCGCGGCGGCCACGCCCGGTGCGGAGAAGACGCTGGCCACCAATGCGGTCGTGCGCGCGATGCAGGCGTGGCTTGTTCCCGACGCGGACGCCGTGGCGTTCATCGGCGTCGCCCCGCTCCTGGACGCCGCGCGTCAGGTGGCCGACGCCGTGCCGGGCATGGCCGACGCCGCGATCCCCGCGGCCCCTCCAGGCACCGAGCCCGTGGCCATGGCGGTGCGTTCTCGCGATGGACAGTGGGAGGCGGCGCTGGTGGTGCCTGCGGGCGTCATGGCCATCGGCTTCGATGCGATGAAGGCGCAGCTGCAGCCGTGAGCGGGTGGCGCGTCCGCGATCGCGTACTGCCGTGGGGCGACGGGCATCCGACGCTCCTGATGGCGGTGCTCAACGCCACCCCCGACAGCTTCAGCGACGGAGGCATGCTGGAGGGCCACGACGCGGTCGTCCGGGCCGGGCAGCTCGCCCTCACCCAGGGAGCCGCCATCCTCGACGTCGGTGGCGAATCGACCCGGCCGGGTGCGGCGCGCGTGGACGACGCGGAGCAGTTGGCGCGGACGCTCGGGCCGGTGCGC
>JBJOIF010000257.1:0-4423 GCA_046047335.1 Planctomycetota bacterium
ATCGGCGGCCTGCTCGAGCACACGCTGCAGCTGCTGCGCATTGCCGAGGTCACGCTGCCGCTCTATCCGGCGCTCAACCGCGACCTCGTGCTCATGGGCCTGTTCCTGCACGACCTCGGCAAGACCACGGAGCTCACCTGGGAGAAGGGGTTCAACTACACGACCGAGGGCAACCTGATCGGCCACACGGTGAAGGGGGCGATCCTCCTGCATGCGATGGCCGCCAAGTGCGCGCGCGAGAGCGGCCAGCGGCTGCCCGCCGACGCGCTCCTGGTGCTGGAGCACATCGTGGTCTCGCACCATGGTTCCCTCGAGTTCGGCGCCACCAAGGTGCCGTCCACCCCCGAGGCGATCTTCGTGTCGCTGCTCGACAACCTCGACGCCAAGACCGCGCTCGCGGTCCACTCCGCGCAGCGTCACAAGCCGATCGGGCCGGGCCAGGAGTTCACCGAGCGGCTGTGGAGCCTCGACACCCGGCTGTACCGCCCGGACCCCCTGGCGGGCGACGCGGCGGAAACCGAGGCGTTCACGGCCGGACCAGGCTGATCCGCCGGGCCAGCTCCTCGATCGCTTCGGGAGGATGCAGCACCATCGCCCACGTGCGGTCGTCGCGCAGCGCCTGCGCGGCCGCGCGCGAGCGGTCCTGCAGCGCACGGGCCTCGACCGATTCGATCCGGCCCGCATGCCGCGACCGGGCGTCGGCGAGCGCGACGTGCATCGCGCGCCACAACTCGCGCCGCTCGGCGCTGCGGCGCGGGGCACGCGCGATCCGGTCGAGCCAATCGCGCTTCATCGGCGACGAATGGCCCGCGCGGGCCGGCCCACCCGGTGACGGCGGCGGCGCCTCCGGGTCGAACCAAGCCGCGCGGCGCTCCGGGTGCGTGACGGGGCGTTCGCCTTCCGCTGCCGGGAAGGGAAGGGTGAGCGTGGCCGTGGCCACGTCGAACGGCGGCAGCTCGCTTCCGAGCCACAGTTGAGCGAAGCGGTCCGTGGCGCGTTCGTACGACTCGCCGCCCGTGCCGTGCACGAATCGGTCGAAGAGCACGGCACGCGCCAGCAGCCCGGTGAGGAACGCGCGCGGCCACAGCGGGGCGCCGGCATCGGCGAGCGCACCGATCGTTCGGCCGGTCACGGACTCCCGCCCTCCCGCCGGCGACGCCGTCCAAAACGGCAGTTCCACGTCGCCGCCGTCACGGGCCACGAGCGCGCGCGCCGCGCGCGGCGCCGCGGCAAGCGCGGCATTGAACGCCCGGGTGCATGCCTCGGGATCGCGTCGCGCACGATCGACGAGTGCGGCACCGATGGTCGTACGGAGGAGTTCGCTCGAGCAGGCGACGGCAGCAGGCGTGCCGAGCGCCGGCGTCGCCGCCGCCACCGCCCCGACGACCTGCCGGGCCAGGCCGTGGGTCGCGGTCGAACTGCGCAGGGCCGCCTCGGCGCGTCTGACCCCCTCGGCCACGGAGGGCAGCGCGGGGATCGCGCCACCGAGATCTGCTTGGGGTGAGGGCCACGGGTCGCGCCGAGCGGGCACGGCGCCCGGGCTCCCGCGGCGACCGAGCCAGACCGTGGCCGCGGGGCAGTCGTCCATTCCGCCATCGGCACGCACCGGGATCCGCAGGGCCGCCGGATCGCGGACGTCCGTGTCAATCACGAGCCACGCGCACTCGGCGGCGGACCGGCCGGCAAGCGTTGCGGCGTGCATGAACTTGGCGCCGATCCCGGGGTGCCACCACTCGCACTGGTGTCCTGCACCCACCACCAGGCCGCACGGGAACCCGAGCGCGTCGCGCGCCTCGTCCTGCCACGCGCGGAGCGGGCGGCCCAGCAGCGCGCCGCCGCTGCGCCCCAACGGGCCCGCGCTCGATACCCGCACCGACGGCTCGCTCGCGGCCATCACGTGCCGGCCGGCGCGGCGCGCCTGCCCTCCAGGAGTGCCGCGCACCGCGCCAGCTCGCGCTGCAGGGTCGCGCGGTAGAGCGCCTCGCGGCGGCCGGGATCGTCGAGCTCTTCGCCGAAGGAGCGGTTCAGGTCCACGTAGATGCGCGGCACGGGGATCTCGTCGATCCGAAGGCCATGCGCGGCCGCCTGCACCCAGAACTGCATCGGGAAGTCGTAGCCATCGACGTCCAGCCGGAGCGTGCGCACGGCATCCACCCGATACGCCTTGAACCCGCAGAACGCATCGGTGATGCCTTCGCCGAGCACGGTGCGCTCGGGGTCCACGGATCGGATGCCGCCGAGAAGCGCGTTCACCTCGCGGGTCATGGCCCCGTTGATCGAGCGCCGATCGCGGGGCGCGTCGTCGTCCCGTGCGGATGCGCGCAGGTAGCGGCTCCCGCTCACCACGTCGCACCGGCCGGCGCGGATCGCCTGCAGGAAGTCCGGGATCGATGCCGGCTCGTGCTGCTCGTCGCAGTCCATGGTGATGACCCACGCCGCGCGGTCCGCCGCCGCGGCGTGGAAGATGTCCTGCATCGAGCGTCCGTAGCCACGGTTGCGCGAGTGCCGGATCACCTCCACCGGGTGCTGCGCGAGCACGGCGGCGGTGCCGTCCGTGGAGCCGTCGTCGATCACCAGCACGCGATCGATGTGCGCGCGCACCGCGCCCAGCACGCGGTCGATCGAGCGCTCCTCGTTGAACACGGGGATCGCCAGCATCACGTCGCCCTGCAGCGTCAACGCCCGCCCTCCGGCAGTCGGACGCGCAGTTCGCGGCGGTCGCGCGGGACGATCCCCATCACCAGGATCCGTTCGTCCGAGCGCACCGCCACCGGGCCGTGTCCCGGGCGGACCCACGTGCTTGTCTCGCGGCGCATCGACGCGAACGGCACTTTCATCGTGATGACGGAGTCCACGCGCAGCGTGTCCAGGGTGCCCATGGGCGTTCGGATCCGCTCCGCCGCCCCGATGGATGCCGTGCGCCGCGCGCGCCCGCCCTCTCGGTCGATGGCGTTGCCGCGCCGCGTCTCCACGCCGGACTCGCTCTCCCACGCTTGTGCCGCAGTGGCGGTGGGCGGCGCCAGGAGCAGCGGCGGAACGAAGCGCGTCAGGGCACCGTCGTCGAGGTCGCGCTGCTCGGCCAGCAGCACCGCGCCCACCGCATCCCGGACCAGCGTCCGTTGGCTGGTCCGATCGATCCGCTCCACCCGGCCGGTGCCCGGTTCAGTGCGGACCTCGAACGGCACGCCCACGTGCCCGGTCCCCGGATCGACCTCCGCCCAGCGTTGCGTGCCGGGCGACATCGGTTCGATGTCGTGCGCCGGGAGCGCAGCATCGGCGGCGGGTGCAGCCGTGGAGATCACCTCGAACGCGGACGTGGTGCCCGGCGTTCCCGAGGTGCCAGTCACGGGTTCCGGGCCACACCCGGCGGTGGCCAGTGCAAGCGCCGCGGCGAGCGCGGCGTTCGCGGCCCGTCGGCCGAGCTCTTCGGTGCGTCTCATGGCGTGGGCAATCCCTTCCGGCGCCAGAGTTCGAGCAGCGCCTTCGGCTCGATTGCCTCGATGGTGGTGCCATCGTCCGCCGAGCGGCGGACCTCGCGGCCCTCCGCATCGCATCGCTGCTCGAGGATCGGCGACTCCAGCGTGGCGCGGCTCGACACCACGAGGCCCCCGGGCACGGGACGAACCTCGTCCGCGCGCTGGGCGAGGCGGCCGGTGCGCGGGTCGAACCAGTAGAAGCCGAAGTCGCCCGCGGCGTCGCGGGGCAGCAGGCGCGCGAGCAGGATCGCCTCCGGCTGCGAGAGGTACCCCTTCGGAAGCGTCCACTTGCGCGGGGGAGCGGCCGGTGCGTCCAGGTCCACCGTCGCCACCTGCAGCACGCGAGCGGGCATTCCTGCCGACGGGGCCGTGCGGATCCCGAGCTGCGAGGTCGACTTGCCGGTGCGGAGCGTGTTGCCTTCGGGGCCGAGGTCCCGCAGCGTCGATCGCACCGTCCAGAATTCGCGGGACCGGTCCCACGCCATCCAATAGCGAGCGTCCGAGTCGGCGACGCGCGAACCCCGCTCATCCTGCAGCATCCGCACGCGGATGCGCACGCCAAGCCCCAGTTCACGTTCCTCCGCGGTCCACTCGCGCTCGCTTCGGTCGGGGTTCGCCGCGCCCTGCGCCGCCTCGGTGGCGACCACGGTCATGTAGCCAGCCTCGGCGGGCTGCCCGTCGGCGCCCATGCGGGTAATCCGGTACCAGCGACCCTCGGGTTCGCCCTTGGCAGGGGCGGGATCAAGGGCGCGCCGGAGCACCTCGGGGGCAAGCGTCGCCAGGAACGCCTCGCCGCGTTGCATGCGCGCCGTGCGCGCCCGCGCGATCGCCTCGGGATCCTCCAGCTCCACCGTGGCCAGCGCGCGGCGCAGGAGCGGCTTCACGGCTGGCCAGTCCGCCTCCGGCACCAGCGACGAGACGACGATGAACTCGTTGGGCTGCACCTG
>JBJOIF010000258.1:0-3591 GCA_046047335.1 Planctomycetota bacterium
CCGCCCCGGTCGGCCGTTCCCCTGGCCGGAACCCCCGCCACACCGGGCACGTAGACTCCACTTGACGCCAGCGCCCGGTTTCCGGACACTGTGCGACTCACGCGAGCCGGTGCACCGGCCCCGTCCGTATCTGGCCGACCTTGGAGGTCCCTGAGACATGAACCAGCGCACGACCGGCCTTGTGGTGGGCCTCGTCACCTTCGTCATCCTGACCGTCGGCCTCCTTGCCTCGACGATCTACTTTGCCATCGAAGCCGGCGGTGCCCAGGAGAAGCGCAAGAACGCCGAGGAGGCGGCCAGCGCCGCGCAGCGTCGTGCCTCGCAGGTGGATGGCGCCTACAAGCAACTCGCGGGCTTCCTGACCGGCGAGGGCGATGCCACCCCCGGCGAGGACGCGCTCGCCAACATGAAGAAGACGCTCGGGGCCGAGGACGTCGCCAACCTGAAGGTCGAGCTCGACGGCCTGCGCGGCACGCGCGACCAGCTCACCCAGGACAACGCCAACCTCAAGCAGCAGATGCAAGCCCTCAACGGCCAGCTCAAGACCGCGCGTGACGAAGCCGCCAAGGCTTCCGCCGGGGCGCTCGCCGCCGGCCAGCGCGTCGAGGGCGACATCACCAAGTACCGGGATAACGTCGACCAGTACGGCAAGCAGGTCAACGACACCGTGCGGGACATCAGCCGTCTGCAGGACGAGATCGACCAGCGCCGCCGCACCGAGGTGGCAAGCCTGCAGGAGAAGATCGACTCCGAGAGCGTCAGCCGCGCCACGCTGGAAACCCGCGTCACCGACCTGCAGAAGGCCGTTGACCAGTACCGGGTGAAGCCCAAGGACGCCGCCAGCCTCGCGGACGGCCGAGTGATCGACGTGGCCGGCGAGGCCGGAGAGGTCTTCCTGTCCATCGGCGCACGCCAGCGCGTGCAGCCCGGCATGATCTTCGACGTCTACGACAGCCTGTCGGCCATCCAGTACGACCCCGGCACCAACGAACTGGTGCCGGGCAAGGCGCGCGTGCAGGTGCTCAAGGTCGACGAGGACACCTCGACCGCCCGGATCATCCCGGAGGAGCGCCGCTGGGGCAGCCGCCCGCCGCGCCCGGTCGTCAAGGACGACGTCATCGCCAACGTCATCTTCAGCCCGGAGTACCGCTACTCCTTCCTCGTGCACGGCCTGTTCGACGTCGACAACGACGGCGTCGCCACCGCCGCCGAGGCTGAGTTCGTGCGCGGTCGCATCGCGGCCTGGGGCGGAAAGGTCGTCGAGGGCGACGCCCTCCGCGGCGACCTGGACTTCGTGGTGATGGGCGTGCGCCCGAGCAAGCCGCTGGACCTGCCGCCCGACGCCGACGAGGGCGAGTACACCGCCCACTTCGAGCAGAAGCGCGCGTTCGAGACCTACTCGTCGCTCTTCGACGAGGCGCAGAAGGCGCGCATCCCGGTCCTCAACTGGAACCGGATGCAGGTGCTCACCAACGAGGGTCGCTGAGCGCGGGGCGCACCATGCGTGCCCCCCGCCGACGCACCGGACCGCTGCACACCGCCGTGCACCTGGCGCAGTACGCCGGGGCGCGGTCGTTCGAGTGGCTGTTCGGTGCGTTCCCGCCCGAACAGAACCTGCGCACCGCGACGGTGGTGGCCGACGTGTGGGGCCGGCTCAACCCCCACCGGGTGGCACGGGCCATGGGCAACGTCCAGCGCGCGTTCCCGCACATGCCCGTAGCCGATGCGGAGGAACTTGCGCGGGCGAGCGTGCGCTACATGTTCCGCACCTACATGGTGGACGCGTTCCAGCTGCCGCGGCTCCTGACCGCGGAGACCTGGCCTCGGCACGTCGACCTCGACGGGGCGCGCGACGGCATCCGCGGGATGGTCTCCGACCGACCGGCGATCTTCCTGGCGCCGCACGCCGGCAACTGGGAACTGCTGGGGTTCTTCCCGACGCTGATGGGCTTTCGGATGCACGCGCTCGCCCGGCCCCTGGACAACCCGTTCCTCTGGCGATGGGCGCTCGGCAAGCGCGAGGCGCGCGGCATGCGCATCATCGACAAGTTTGGGGCCACCGAGGAACTCCAACGCATCGTCACCGCCGGCGGCCGGATCGCCCTCATCGCGGACCAAGATGCCGGCCCCGATGGGGTGTTCGTGCCGTTCTTCGGCCAGATGGCGAGCGCCTACAAGTCGGTGGCGCTGCTGGCGATCCGCTACCGGCTGCCCGTGGTGGTGGGCACCGCGCTCCGCCACGGCGATGGGTTCCGCTACGCGGTCCATACCGTCGACGTCATCCACCCCGAGGAATGGGACGCCGAGGATGACCCGGTGTTCTGGCTCACCGCGCGGTACAACCATGCGATGGAGCGGGCGGTGATGCTGGACCCAACGCAGTACCTGTGGATCCACCGCCGCTGGAAGAGCCGCCCACGTTGGGAACGCGAGCACAAGCCGATGCCCGACCGCACCCAGGCCAAGCTGCGCGCCCTGCCCTGGATGACGACCGACGCGGTCGATCGGCTGGTCGACGACGCGGCCCGCTCCGCACGCGAGGGCGCACCAGCCCCCGCACCCATGCCAGTGGCCACCGCCGGTGCCGCAGGCGCATGACCGACGCCGCGCCCAGCGCAGGACGCCTGGCAGGACGACGCATCCTGGTGGTCGACGACGATCCCGACATCCGCGCCGCGATGTGCTTGGCGCTTCGGGCCGAAGGCGCGGTGACGGTGGATGCCGAGGACGGCAGTCTGGCCATCCACCGGCTCCAGCACGCCCTCCCCGAGGCGGTGGTGCTCGACATGATGCTCCCCGGGCAGTCCGGGTTCAGCGTCCTCGAGCGGGCACGCGCCATGGTGCCGGCCCCGCCGGTCGTCATGGTCACGGCCAACCACGGCCACCGACACGCCGAACTGGCACGGTCCCTCGGGGCATCGGCGTACCTGGTGAAGCCGGTCCCGCTCGAGCGACTGGTGGCGGCGGTTGCTTCGGCGCTCGGCGTCTGACGGATACCCCGGGCTGCGCTATCGTGCCCGCTTCGCCATGGCCAGGGCCCGCTACGTCATCCAGCATCCAGAACCCGCCACCGACGGCTCGCTGTCGCCCATCGGGTCCCGTGCCGACTTGCTCGAGCATCTGGCCACCTGCAACACCGGCCCCGACCGCTCCGGGAGCGACACGCTGTACGGCCCGGGCATCGAGTTGGCGCTCACTCCCGGTGAAGACCCGGTGCGGCAGATCCTCATGACGGTGACCGACGACGACATCGCCTGGACCATCATCCACCGGATCAAGCACCAGTTCGGATGGCGGTTCGTCGACCCGGAGACCGGACGCATCTTCTGACGTCCGGCCGCGGCCAGCGCACGGTCAATCCAGCGTTTCGCTCTCGATGCTCGCGCGCTCGCCCGCGCGGTGCTTTTCCACGTACCGCCGCACCCAGTTCTCCCAGGTTTTGCCGGCAGCGGTGTCCTTCCCGGTGAACTCCAGCCGGCGCAGGCGCGCGTACGGAAGCGTCACCTTCTCGCCGCCGCCGGTCAGCATCACTCGCACGATCGAGGAGTCCAAGCTCGGGCCCTCCCGGCGGTCGAAGATGTAGCACTCCAC
>JBJOIF010000259.1:0-3568 GCA_046047335.1 Planctomycetota bacterium
TGCCCGTGGTCTCCATGGTGACGCTTGCCAGGATCGGCACCTGCCGGTGCGTGAGCCCTCGCGCGGACAGCGCGTCGAGGCACGCGGTGATCGCGCACTTCACCTGAAGCAGGTCCTGGCAGGTCTCCACCATCAGGCAATCGACGCCGCCCTCGATGAGTCCGCTCGCCTGCTCCGTGTACGAGGCCAACATGGCGTCCCACGAGACTTGCCCGAGCGTGACGAGCTTCGTGCCCGGGCCCATGGATCCGGCGACGAACCGCGGCCGATCCCGCGTCGAGAACCGGTCCGCGGCCGCCCGGGCCACGCGCGCGGCGCGGACGTTCAGGTCGTGAACCCAGCCGACCATCTCCTGGTCGAACTCGGCGGCCACCAGCGCGTTGGAGCCGAACGAGTCGGTCTCCACCACGTCGGCGCCCGCGGCGAGGAACGACTCGTGGATCCGCTGGATCAGGTCCGGGCGGCTTCGCACCAAGATGTCGGTGCAGTTCTCCCGGCCGAGGTAGTCCTCGGGGGCGCAATCGGCACACGCGTGGATGCTGGTGCCCATGGCCCCGTCGAACACCACGATGCCCTGCTCCATCGCCCTGAGAAAGCTGCGCTCCATGTCGTCCACGGTACCGCCGGGAAGGCGGTGGTTCAACCGTTCATCCGGATGGACGGATGAAGGGCGCCGGCGCGCGGCCGGGCGATGTTGTTATCAGACTTATTGGATCTCGCGCCGCATTGGTCGCGCGCTCAACCATTGACGAATCGCCAGCCTTTGTCAATGGTGGTACCATTCCGGCATGGACCGCCCCGCACGCCTGCGCATCGCCACCGTGAAGGCGTGGGAATCCATCTTGTCCCCCGTGCGTCGCGAGATCGTCGAGTCGATGCAGGAGCTCGGCCCCTGCTCCATCGCCGACGTGGCCCGCGCGACGGGCCGACCCGCCGACGGGTTGTACCGCCACGTGAGGATCCTGGTGGCGAGCGGGTTCCTCGTGGAGGCCGGCACCCGCGCCGGTCGACGCAACCCCGAACGCCTCTACGACGCCGCCGCAAACGACTTCCTCGCGCCACGCGTCCACCGCGGCGGTCCCGCCGCGGAGCGCGACATGATCGTCCGCACGGCGGATGCGCTGGCCAAGTCGGTCGTCCGCACCATGCGCGGCTCGGCCGCCGCCAAGCGACTGCACTGCGAGGACCACGCGCGCAACTTCGCCGTCGTGCACTTCGTGAGTTGGCTCACTCCCGAACGCTTCGAGGAAGTTCGCGACCTCGCCGCGCGCATGGCCCGCGTCCTCGAGCGGGGCCGGAAGGACCGGCGCGGCGACCTCTACGAGGCGCTGGTGCTTGCCTCCCCGGTCACTCGCACGCGCGGGACCCACTCGATCCCCCGGGAACCATCCCGGCGAAAGGCAGCATCGCGATGAACCCGCTCGTCCACTCCATTGCTGCGATCGTCTTGGCGACCTTGCCCATGCAGGCGTGCGCGACGGACGATGCCCCCGCCGCGGACCGCACCGCACCGATCCCCACCGCTCCCGCCGCGCCACCGGCGCCGAACGCGGGTGCCGCGGACTCGCCGGCGGATCGACGCGCGCGCAACACCGAGACCTTCGACGCCGTCTGGACCATCGTCCGCGACTCGCACTGGGATCCCGAACGCACCGGTGCGACGTGGGATGCCGTGCGCGATGAACTGCGCCCCAAGGCGGAAGCAGCCGCGGATCAGGACGCCCTACGCGCGGTGCTGATGGAGGCGCTGGCGCGCCTGGGCCAGAGCCACTTCACGATCATTCCCGCCGAGCTGTCGTCGGCCGCGCCGGACGCGGCCCGACTGCGCGAGGGTCGATCCGGCGCGACGCTCTGGTTCTCCCCGCGCGAGGGCAAGCCAGGCGAGTGGGATGCGATCGTCTGCGCCGTGGAACCGGGCTCGCCCGCCGAGGCGGCAGGCATCGCCCCCGGCATGGCCGTCGAACGCATCGGCGACCGCGTCCTCGGCGAGCGCCTGCCTGCAGGCGACGGGCTCGAACGCGGCGAGCGCGCGCAGATCGCCGCCGCGCTCGCCTCCGGCGAACCGGGATCCTCCGCCGTGTGGCGCATCGTGCCGCGCGAGGGCGAACCCCGAGACGTCACCGTGACCTACGCCACGGACGAACGACCGCGCAGCACGTTCGGCGCCCTGCCGCCCTTGCCCACGGAACTCACCTGGCGTCACCTCGACGAGACCGAGCGCGAGCGCTGGGGCGCAGGCAACCACGAGATCGGGCTGATCGCCTTCAGCGTCTGGCTGATCCCCGTGGCAAAGCCTTTCGACACCGCGATGGACACGCTCCGGGAGTCCGATGGCATCATCATCGACCTGCGTGGGAATCCGGGAGGCATCGGCGCGATGGCCATGGGCATCGCCGGCCACTTCACCGACGAGCCACGCCACCTGGGCGAGATGCGCTCCCGCGACGCCACGCTCAACTTCGCCACCAACCCCCGGCGGGTGGGCGCCGCGGGCCAGCCCGTGGAACCGTACGCCGGGCCGCTGGCGATCCTGGTGGACGAGTCCACCGCCAGCACCAGCGAGATCTTCGCCGGCGGGCTGCAGCACCTCGGGCGCGCGAAGGTCTTCGGGCGCCGCACCGCGGGCGCCGCGCTGCCGGCGATCATGACGCCGCTTCCCAACGGCGACGTGTTCTTGCACGCGATCGCCGACTACCGCCTGCCGGACGGTGCGGCCCTGGAGGCGACGGGCGTCCGCCCCGACAACGCACACCCGTACGACGCCGCCGATTACGCGCGCGAGGGCGACCCCGCGCTTGCCGAGGCGGTCCGCTGGATCTCCTCGCAACGTCCGACCGACACCCCCTGACCGAACCGCCACAGACTCCATCATGAAGACCTCCACCTCCATCCGTCGTGCCCTGGCCCTCGTGGCCATCGTCCTTCCCGCACCCGCCTTCGCCTGGCAGGTCGCGCCGGCTGCTCCGGCTGCGCCCGCTGCACCCGCGGCCCCGAGCACCCCGGCGGCCCCCGCCGCGCCCGCACGCCCGGCCGCGCCCGCCGGCCCCCGCGCCATCGCCTTCGAGGGCGAGAAGCCGTCCGCCAAGGACGTCTTCGTCAAGCACCTCGAGGCGATCGGCGGCGCCGAGGCCATGAAGTCCAAGGAGAGCATGGTGGCCAAGGGCGCCATGGAAATCCCCGCGGCCCAGCTCAAGGGGTCGATGCGCACTGTGGCGCGGGTGCCCGCCAGCGTCGTGATCGCCATGGAGCTGCCCGGGCTCGGCGCCACCAGTTCGGGCTTCGACGGCACCACCGGTTGGACCGTGGACCCGATGCGCGGCCCGTCGATCATGGGCGCCAAGGAGGTGGCGCAGGTCCGCCGGGACGGCGACTTCCGGCGCGACCTTCGGCTCGCCGAGGAGCCCGAGGGTGAGGTCACCGGCCTCTTCGAGTTCGAGGGCAAGCCATGCTGGGGCGTCACCGTGCCCGGCCGCGATGGCGCGTCGGCGACGCAGAACTACTACGAGCGCGACTCCGGGCTCATGCGCGGCATGTCGATGACCGCCTCGACCCCGATGGGAGAGCTTCC
>JBJOIF010000260.1:0-3192 GCA_046047335.1 Planctomycetota bacterium
CGAGGAGGATCGACCCTCTGCGTTCATCGCGTTCGGTCCGCGCGCGTTCGCCGCGGCGGCACAGCTGGCCGAGGACCTGGACGCCGCCCTGGTGGCGATGCCGGCCACGTCGCGCGAACTGGAGTCGATGCCGCTTCGCAACCATCGGCACCGACTGGACCTGCTGTGCGTGCCTACCGCACCGCTGGCGGTGCGTGCCTCCCAGATCGTGGACGAGTCCATGGTCACCGTGCTGCCGCTCGGCGTGGCGATCCCATCGCGCCCCGATCCCGCGTCGCCGGCCAGCCTCGCGATCGCCGGCAGCGGGCGCGACGAGGGCGCGTACCGCGCGCTCTTCGGCGGGCTCTCCTCGGTGGCGCCGCACTTGCCCGACCTGCAGGTCGCCATCGAGTTGCCGCCCGGCCACGATCCGCACCTGTGGACCCTGGCGCGCGAGCTCGGCGTGCAGCGGCTCCTCAACGGCGTGTCCTCGCTGGAGTCCATCCGACCCCTGGCGCTCGCGTGCAGCACGCTGGCGCTGCCGGAGGCCCTCGGCGGAACACGCACGCTGGTCCTGGAAGCCATGGCGCTCGGCCGCACCGTCGTCACCATGGATGATCCGATGGCCGACCACCTGATCGACGGCGTCACGGCGCTGGTGGCGGTGGAACGCGAACCCCGCATCTGGGGCGCGCTGCTCGCCGAGGCCCTGCGCGACGGCGAGGTCGCCCGACGGGTGCGCGCCGAGGGCGCGGTCCGTGCGGCAGCACGATTCGGCTCCGCCACCTGCGCCCGCCAGCTTGCGGACGCCTGCTCCACGGCGGTCCACGGCGGCTCGATCCCGTTCCCCGGTCCGGACGCGGACGCCTGAACCCCACGCCAACGCGGTGTGCGGTTCAATGCGCGCATGCTCCCGCCGCATCCCCGTGCCATCGCAATCGTCTGGATCGCCTCGGCGGCCATGGCCCTCGTCATCGCCGGCGCCGGGCGCGCTCCTCAGGTTCCGGCGTTCCATCCGTTGACGCCTGCGTTTGCCCGCGACGCCGAGGGCGGCGCCCGCGATGGGCAATCCCTTCGCCCGGGGTCACGCCCCCGCGTCCAGCGCATCGCCATCCTCCCCGACCGCACCACGGGGCGCGACTGGGGACTCCCGTACCTGGATGCCGCCGTCGAGGACCTCAACATCGTCCGCCCCGACGCCGTGTTCAACGTCGGCGACATGATCCAGGGGTACACGACCGATCCTGCCCGCTGGGAGTCGGAGGCCGCGGCGTACCTCGCCCGAATGGGACGCCTCGGGGCGGACTTCTACCCCACGGCAGGCAACCACGACGTGATCTCCGGCACCCGCGTGGCCGGCGACGACTCGTTCGCCACGCTGTACCGCCGACGCTTCGGGCCGCTGTGGTACGCGGTGGAGCTTGAACTGGCCACGGTGCTCGTGCTCTTCAGCGATGAAGCGCTCGACGGACGCACCATGCGCGTCGGCGACGCGCAGTTGGCGTGGCTCACCACGGCGCTCGAACGCGCCAAGGCCCGTGGCGTAGCGATCGTCGCCCTCATGCACCGGCCGCTGTGGCGCTACCGGCAAGTGGAGTGGGAATCGCGCGTGCAGCCGCTCTTGGAGAAGGCGGGGGCGGATGCCGTCATCGCCGGCCACTTCCACTCCATGCAGCGCGACCCGGACGTTGGCGGCGTCCAGTACCACATCCTCGGCACGTGCGGCGGAATGATCGATCAGCCCCCGCTGGCCGGGCAACTGCAGCACCTCACCTTCGTCGACCTGGTGGCCGATGGATCGGTGCGCGTCTGGCACCAGCCGGTTGGACTGGTGCTGCCGCACGACTTCGTGCTGCGCGCCGACCAGGACGTGGTCCACGCCCTGCGCAACCCGCAACCCGCGGTCCGCGTGTCTGGCCGCATCCCCGACCCGGCCACGCTTCGTGAGCCGGCACGCGCCACCATCACCATCGAGGCGCGCAACCCCACCGACCGACCGATCACCGTGACGTTCGACCCGCCGGGCCTGGTGCGCACGGCAGCCGGTGCCACCGCATGGTGGACCCGCGGACGGGCCGGCATGGGTGCCTTCGGCGCGGGGGCGAACGGCTGGACCAGCCATACCCTCGCCGACACGCACAACGCGCACACCATGGCCACCGGCGCCGCGACCGTGGCACCCGGGGAGCTGGCGCTGACCGTGCCACCCCAGCAAGAGTCGCGCGCCGAGATCAGCCTCACGCTGATGCCCGCCCCCGGCGCCGTGCTACCGCCGCAGCTGGACGTGTACGCCACGTTCGAGGATTCGCGCGGCCGCACCGTGCCCGTGTACCTGCCCACCCGTGTGCCCGTGGCGCGCGCCGTGCGGACAGCGGGCTCACGCGATGCATCGATCGCCTATCCGGCGGTCGCGTGGGATTACTCCCCGTACGACACGCGCGAGGCCAACCCCGAGGTCCGTTGCTGGACGGAGGCCGACGCCATGCTGATCGAGGTGCGTGCGCCGGACGGCACGGCCACCGGGGCACCGCAGTGGTCGCCGCCCGACCCGGCGCGGATGAAGGATCCCGCGGCCGATGCCGTACGGGCCATCGTGCGCACGCGGGATGCCTCGGGCCGCGACTTCAGCGAGGAGTTCCTGTACGAACCCTTCACCGCCGGCTGCGAGCTCCCACGGGGTGCCAAGGCAACGGTGGTCGCCGATGCCGACGGCGCGTGGACCGCGCGACTTCGGGTGCCGCTCCATGGCCGGGTTCCGGCGGGGCTGCAGGTGGGCGTGGCGGACAACGACCGCACCTACCACACGCAGTGGCGGTGGCTGGCGCCGGGCGGCGCCGAGGGATGGTGGCCCGTGGAGCCCCCTGCGGCCGGAACCGCCCCTTGACGGGCGACGGATGAATCGGGGACACTGATGGATATCGCGGCCGCGCACGTGCGCCCCGCCAAGGACGACGCCCGGCCGATCGCCGAGCCCCATTCACGGAGAGATGCACATGAAGACCCTCGCCACGCTGACCGCCGCCGCCCTGGTGCTGACCCTCGCCGCGTGCGACGGCGGAACGCCGGCCACCAAGCCCGTCCAGAAGAACACCAACCCCGCGGCCGCCGGCAGCATCAAGAGCCCCTCGCAGGAGCTCAAGGAGCGCATGTCCTCGACCGAGGGTTCCGCCGCGTCGGCCGCCGACTCCGGCACGAAGAAGTGATCCGTGCGCG
>JBJOIF010000261.1:0-5668 GCA_046047335.1 Planctomycetota bacterium
AGGCTGCGCGTGCCGGTCTTGCCCTTGGCCATGGTGTGGATGCCTTCCGTGACGGGTGTGCGGGTGTGCGGGTGTGTGGCGTGGCGGGATCGGCCGATCAGAAGAGCTGCGGTCCGGCGCCGCCCGTGCCGCGAGAGGCGGCCTTGGCGACACGTGCACGGAGTTCCTCGCGGGCGGCGCTGGGCTTGGCGGCCTTTGGCGACCGGCGCGGCGCCGCAGCGCCGTCCAAGGTCACGCGGCGCCGCCGGCCCTTCGGGGGCGGGGCCTCGTCGGCAGGCGCGGCCGCAACCGCTTGGCCCGCCACCGGCGCAATCGCCTCGCTGACCACGATCACGCCATCTTCGTCCATTGGCTCGTCCTTGACGACCTTGCCATCCTCGTCGAGCACCTGGTCGGCCACCGCCGTGCGCGCCTTGGCCTGCTTCAGGAGGGCGTCGAACACCTTGCGCTGGTCCTCGCCGGTGACCTCATGGATCGCCTTGGAGATCTCGCCGATGTAACGCTCGAACACGTCGCGGCGCTCTCCCTCGCGGCGCATCTTCTGGCGCTTGCGCAGGTAAGTGCCGAGCTTGCGCCCACACTCCATCAGCGCGAGCTTCATCTCCTTGCGGATCTCGTCGTAGTCGGCGATGGCCTCCTTGCTCTCGCTGGTGAACGGGACCCAGACCGAGGCCATGTGGATCATGATGACAAGCGGACCGACGGGGAGCGCCCCACGCGGCTGCTGCAGGCTGTAGTTCTTCCATGCGGTCTCGGTGACCGCCTTGAAGCTCGAGCAGGCGCTCTGTTGGAACAGCAGCGGTACCCGGTTCGCGAAGCGGATGACGCGCGCCGACTCGTCGGCCGCCAACTCGCCGCCAAAGGCGATGGCCGCCTCAATCTGGAACGGCCGGCCGCGGTAGACCTCCGCGGCACGGCTGGAGGCCGAATAGAACTCGGCGCGCACGCCCTTCAGCATGCCGGCCAGCATCTGCCGCACGCCGATCGGCGCCAGGCAGTCGGTGGGCGGCGGGGCAAGCTTCGTCTCCTGGAACACCTTGTAGAGCTTCTCCGCCTGCGGAGGCTCGATGTCGCCGGCCTTGGTGCGGCTGCTCACGCCGATCGCCTGGCACATCGAGCCCGCCGTCTGAGCGCTCACACGACAGAAGCGCTCCTGCAGGAAGTTGTAGAGCGTGCCGCCCTTCTGGGCGAGTTCGTAGTCCTTCAGCATCTGGAGCAGGATGCCGAGCTCGATGCCCTTGGGGTGCGGCTGGATCTCGCGCGTCTCGGGCGGGAGTTCCTGCACCCCGCGCGGGTAGACGACCACGCCGTTGGTCTCGGTGGTGACGGTGGCCTTGGCCGCGGCCGTGGCCTCGGCGGCCGCCAGCACGTCGGGCTCCTCGTCCTCGGTGACGCGCGAGGGCGGCACGAAGACGAAGCGCGCGTGGGGGTTGGCGATCGCGGTCAGCTCGAGAAACTCGTCGACCGAGCCGCGCCCGCGCTGGTACTTGCCGTCCAGCTCGATGCTCACCGACGTTCCGGTGGGGAACTCCGACTCGGTCAGGAACCCGCCCTGCTCGGCGAGCGCCTTGGTGCCCGCGCTCAGCTCGCGGAAGCGCCGCGGCGGGAACTCCTTGACCTCCTTGTCGAAGGTGACCTCCGCCCGATTGGTCTTCGTGTTCATCGCCAGCTCGATGTGGTGGGTCGGCTGGCCCGCCTTCGGCTTGGTGAAGATGGTCATCGGGCGACCGGTGGTGATCAGGCCGTACATACCCGCGGCGCTGATGCCGATGCCCTGTTGGCCGCGGCTCATCTTCAGGCGATGGAACTTGGACCCGTAGAGGAGCCGCCCGAAGATGTTCTCCACCTGCTTGCGGACGATGCCGGGCCCGTTGTCGATGACGGTGATCCGGTACCGCGAGCTCTTGGCGGTGGCCGGCCGGCCGGGCTCGAGATCCTCCAGGATCACGGCGATCTCGGGCAGGATGCCGGCCTCCTCGCACGCGTCGAGCGAGTTGTCGACGGCCTCCTTGACCGTGGTCAGCACCGCCTTGCGCGGGTTGTCGAACCCCAACAGGTGGCGGTTCTTCGCAAAGAACTCACTCACCGAGATGTCCCGCTGCCGGGCGGCCATGCTCTCGGCATCGGCCCGGGGTGCGGTCTTCTTCTTGCGCGGTTCAGCCATCGCGACGGCGTCCTTGGCGGTCAATGTTCGGGCCTCCTTGCCTGCCCGGGCGGCGGATGGGCCGACCTCGGGGCGGATACGGTAGCAGCATCGGGCCAAACCCCTTGCAGACTGGGCATTTTGCTACGATGGCCCCCCTTCCCAACGGAGAAATGACCATGGAAACCAGCCTGATCATCCTGAAGCCCGATGCCGTCCAACGTGGCCTGATGGGCCGAATCCTCGCCCGCTTCGAGGAAAAGGGACTGCAGGTCGTGGGCGCAAAGCTCACGCGCATCAGCCCCGAACTCGCCGCCAAGCACTACGCCGACCACGCCTCCAAGCCGTTCTACCCCGGCTTGGTGAAGTTCATGACCTCCAGCCCGGTGCTTGTGCTGGCCCTCCGCGGCAACGGCGCGATCGCCATCTGCCGCAGCATGATGGGCGCCACCTTCGGCTCCAAGGCTGCCGCGGGCACCATCCGGGGCGACTTTGGGGTGTCCAACAGCTTCAACCTGATCCATGGGTCCGACGGCCCCGACGCCGCCGCCCGCGAACTGGCCCTGTTCTTCGCGCCCGGGGAGGTCTTGGAGTGGAACCGTGCGGGAGACTCCTGGATTTATGACATGAGCAGCGGCGCACCGGAGTGAAGAGCGACCAATAACCTCTCACGCCGATCGCCGAACTTGAAACCCCGACATGAATGTCGGGGTTTCACTTTTTTCTGAATCCCTCCCGAACTTTCCGCGAACCCATGCGTACCAAACCGTGGTCGCCGCGTCCGCACCCCACTTCTTCGGAGGCCTCCGTCATGCCAACCATCCGCCGAGCCAGCGCGCTGGATCGTCAACGGCTGTCGAGTGCCCCCGCGGTCGCCGCCTCGGCTTCCCGCGTGGAGTCCAAGCCGGTCGTTCGTCCCACCCCCGCCGCCAGGGCCAAGCCAGCGGCGGTGATCGCGCAGGCCATGGACCTGCTCGCTGAGCCGATCGACTTCATGGACCATCCCGACTTCCGCAAGGCGGGCGCGGAACGGCGCATCTTCGACCTGGCCCCGCCGGTCCCCCGCCCAACGGTGCAGTGGTACCGGCCGATGATGGACGAAATCGGGCAGGCGCAGCCGCGTCGCTACGAGGGCATCCTGCTCACCGCGGCCCAGGAGCGGGTGATCTTCATGCAGTTCAACTACGCGAAGTACCGCATGCGGCGCATCCAGAAGGCGCTGCGCGGCGGCACGCCGGACGCCGCCCAGGCGCGCGAACTGCTGCGCTGGAACGACACCGCCTCCCGGCTGCGTGACCAGATCGCGGAGACCAACTTGGCGCTCGTGCTGGCCATGGCCAAGCGCGTGCGCCTGGGTGAGGGCGACTACCCCGACCTGATCGGCGAGGGGAACATGGCGTTGATGCGCTCGGTCGACAAGTTCGACTGCGCGCGGGGCTTCAAGTTCAGCACCTACGCATGCCGAGCCATCCTGAAGGCGTTCAGCCGCCATGGCCTCAAGTTGGCCAAGCATCGGCAACGCTTCCCGGTCGAGTTCGATCCGGCGCTCGAGGAAGGCAACCGAGCCGAGTCCGCGCGCGTCGAGAACGAGCGCCAGGACGTGGCCGAGGTACGGGCCATCGTCGAGGGAAACACCGCCGAACTGAGCGAGGTGGAACGCGCCGTGGTCATGCACCGGTTCGCACTCGATGGCGCCGACCACGGGCGCCAACCGACGCTTGCGCAGGTGGGCAGGCTGGTCGGGCTCACCAAGGAGCGCGTGCGACAGATCCAGAACAGCGCGCTTGCCAAGATCCGGCGCGCGCTCGAAGGATCCACCGGCGGCCTTCACCCGATGGACCCGGGCATCACCGCCGTGAACTGATCCGCCACGCGGCCACGGCGATCGCGCCGGTGGCGATGGCGTGCAGGGCTGCAAAGGCAACCAAGGTCCAGGCGTAATCGGCGTACGTGGCCTCGGTGTCGCCACCGAGCGCGGCCACCAACGCGATCGACAACGATGTGCCCGCGAAGAACCCCAGGTCACCCGAGGCCCGGAAGGCGCCGAGGGCAACCGTCCCGCGCCCGCTCTCGGCGGCGATCGAGATCGAGCTCGAGAACAGCACGCCCGCCAGGATGCCGACCGCCACCATCACCGCACCCAGAGCGGCCTGCGACGCGGCGGCGAGCGGAAGCGCCGCAAAGGCGAGCGCATACCCAGACCCCGCGATCAGCCGCACGCGCAAGCTGCCGAAACGGTCGCAAAGCGCGCCGGCGGGACCCGTGCAGAGCGCCATGAGGAGCAGCGGCAGGCCGATCAACCAGCCCCGCTGTCCCGCGGAGTAGCCGAGGAACGTGGCCAGCACGCCGGGCAGCGTCGTCGTGATCAACCCGCCCGTGGCGCGGTCGACGAACGCCATGATGCAGCTCCACGCCAGCGGACGGGGGCGATCGTCGAACGTGCCCCTCGGCACGGCCACTGCGTGCGCCGCTCCGGACGCCACGCCCGGCCCGCACTCGGGCTCGCAACGCGCAATGCCGCCGATCCAGCGCCGGAACACGAGCGCGCCCAGCGCCACCAGCACGCTGGCCAGCGCCGAAACCCCGAAGACGGCCAGCGCCACGTCGGCGCCTGCCGCCGCGGCCCCGGCCTCGGCGGACGGGGCGCCCACGCGCTGCGCGGCCAGCCCACCCGCAACCGCGCCCGCCCCGAGTCCGAGCAGCAGCGGCGTCGATGCCAGACCCAGCCCGCGCGCCGCGTGCGGTCCCGCGTTGCGGCGCACGAGGTCAAACAACGACGCGAACACCACCACATCGGTCGCGCCTTCGGCGAGGCGCACGGCGAGCGACGGCCACAGGCCGATCGGAGCCGCCAGCACACCCAGGAGCATCGCGTCGGCCATGGAACCGGCCACGAGCAGGCCGACCGGGCCCACACGCCGCCGGGCGCGCATCAGGATCGGCACCGCCGCCACCGCGCCAAGCAGGTTCACGGCCATGAACGACTGCGCCTCGCGCAGTCCCGCGCCGTAGCGATCGACGAAGATCTCCTTGAGGACCGGGGCCGCCATGGTGTCTGGCATGGCCGACAGCACAAGGAGCAGCGCGAGCATGGCCTGGACGGCACGGGGCGACACGGATCGGGAAGCCTAGCCGCGCCGGGGATACACTTGGTTTCCTTCCGCCGCGACCCATGGAGCGTCCCGCATGAGCCTGAGCAAGGTGTTCCCCAGCCCCGCCGCAGCACTCGAGGGCATCGTCCGCGACGGCATGACCGTGGCCGTCGGCGGCTTTGGCCTGTGCGGGATCCCGGAGCAGCTGATCCTCGCGCTCCGTGACTCGGGCGCCACGGGACTGACGTGCGTGTCCAACAACGCCGGCGTCGACGATTGGGGGCTCGGCCTGCTGCTCAGGTCGCGCCAGGTGCGGAAGATGATCTCGAGCTACGTGGGCGAGAACGCGGAGTTCGAACGACAGTTCATGAGCGGCGAGCTGGAACTCGAGTTCGCCCCGCAGGGCACCCTGGCGGAACGCATGCGGGCGGGC
>JBJOIF010000262.1:0-7864 GCA_046047335.1 Planctomycetota bacterium
CGTGATTGACGAACGTGGCGTCGCCCAGCACCGCATCGGCCGCGATCACCGCGCCGGCCAGGATCTGGCTTCCTTCGCCGATCCGCGCCGACGCCGAGACGCTTGCCCCAGGGTGGACCACGGCGGGCAGCCCGATGTCGAGCGTCCGCAGCAGGGCAGCGATCGCCAGTCGATCCGTGCCGCGGGCACCGCCGATGGCGATGGCACCAGAGCGCCCGGTCCGCGGATCGGCAGTCAGCCACGCGCGCAGCCCGGCTTCCCCGGTGCACAGCGGCACACCCGGCAAGCATGGTGTGGCCCCCGGGTCGTTGTCGACCAACCGCTCCACGTGGCCGCCTCGCAGGCCGATCGCCTCGGCCACCACCTTGCCGTGGCCGCTGCTGCCCCAAATGATCCAGCGGGCAGCGTCAGCCACGCAGGCAATCCCAGAGGACCGCCGCCACGCGATCCAACTCGTCCTCGGTGATGTCGTGGAAGCTCGGCAGGTTGATGGCGCGGCCGGGGATGTCCCAGGCGTGGCGATGGTGTGGGCACGGCGTGAACATCGGCAGGCTCGACAGCGGGTGGAAGAACACGCGCGCATCGATGTTCTCTGCGGCAAAGGCTGCCTGGAGGCGCTCGCGGGTCACGCCGGTGGACGGGGCGAACACCGCGGTGGGCATCCACGCCCCGTTGACGGTGCCGGCCGGTTCGGGGTTGAGCGCAATGCCGTCGGCGCCCGAGAGCCGGCGGCGGTATCCATCCAGGATCGCCCGCTTGCGCGCGACCAGCTCCCCGATGCGTGCGAGCTGGGCGCACCCGATGGCCGCCTGCACGTTCGACATCTTGAACTTGAAGCCGAGCATGTCGGGCCAGAACTGCTTCACCTGCCCGCGGGCTCGGCCGTGGTTGCTGAGCGTGGTGGCCGTCTCCGCCAACCGGTCGTCGTCGGTGACCAGCATGCCGCCCTCGCCGGTGGTGATGGTCTTGGTGCCATGGAACGAGAAGGTCCCGAACCTCCCCATGCTTCCCGCGGGGCGCCCGTGCCAGGATGAACCGATCGCCTCTGCGGCGTCCTCGACGATCGGCAGCCCGTGCCGCGTGCCGATCGCCCGCAGCGCGTCCATGTCGCAGAGGTTGCCGTAGAGGTGCACGGCCACGATGGCCTTGGTCCGAGGCGTGATGGCTCGCTCGGCGGCGGCAGGATCGATGCACCACGAGTCCGGGTCGATGTCCACGAACACCGGCCGTGCGCCCAGGTGCACGATCGGGGCCGCCGAGGCGATCCAGTTGGTGTCGGCCAGGATCACCTCGTCGCCGTCGCCGATCCCCAGGGCGGCCAGGCCAAGGTGAATGGCCCCGGTGCAGCTGCTCGTCGCGATCGCGTGCCGGACGCCGAGATGCGCGGCGAAGCCACGTTCGAAGCGCTGCAGGTCCTCGTAGCACCGTTCGCCCCAGCCATCGCGGGCGGCGTCGGTGGCGGCGCGAACCTCGGCCTCGGTGATCGACGGGCGGGTGTACGGGATGCGGGGCTTCATGACACCTGGAGCTGCGGCACCGCCGTCACGAATTGCGTGCCCTGGGCCGCCAGGTCCGCGTTCTGCCGTCGCACCTCGTCCGCCAGGTTCCATGGGAGCACGAGAAGATAGTCCGGTCGTTCGCGCCGCAGCGCCTCAGGCGCCACGATGGGGATCCGGCTGCCAGGCATGAACTTGCCCTGCTTGGCGGGGTTGGCGTCCGCCACGCACCGCACCAGGTCGGGCCGGATGCCCCCGAAGTTCATGAGCGTGTTGCCCTTGGCGGCGGCCCCGTACGCCGCCACGCGGCGACCAGCGCGCTTTGCCTCGATCAGGAACGCCACCAGGTCGTCCCGGACTCGCTCGGCCCGGCCCTGGAAGCCGCGGTAGCCCTCCGGCGACTCGAGTCCGGCGACGCGCTCGCGCTCCAGCAGCGCATCCACCGAGGCGTGCCTCGGCCGGCGGCCCGTGTCGCGGCGCTGCACGAACACGCGGAGGCTCCCGCCATGGGTCGGGAGTTCCTCGACTGCATACGTCATAAGTCCCTGGCTCGTCATGATCCGATCGACCGCCCCCAGCGAGAGGTACGAGAAGTGTTCGTGGTAGATGGTGTCGAACTGGACGCCGTCGAGGAGCCGAAGCAGGTGCGGGAACTCGAACGTGGCCACGCCGTCGGGTGCCAGCAGTTCGGTGAATCCGGCAACGAAGTCGTCGATGTCGGGAACGTGCGCGAGCACGTTGTTGGCGGCCATCAGGTCGGCCCGCGGGCCGCGCGCGGCCAACGCGCGCCCGAGCGACGCGCCGAAGAACTCCGACACCACCGTGATTCCGCGATCGCGGGCCGCCGCCGCCGTGCTGGCGGTGGGCTCGATTCCGGTGCACGGGATGCCGAGCGCACGCACGTGCTGCAGCAGGTAGCCGTCGTTGCAGGCCACTTCCACCACATGGTTCTGTGGCCCGAGGCGGAGTTCCTGCTGCATGCGTTCGACGTAGCGGCGGGCGTGTTCCACCCACGATGCCGAGTAGCTGCTGAAGTACGCGTAGTCGGCGTCGAAGAGTTCGTGCGCGTCGGCGAAGTCCTGGGTCTGCACGAGCCAGCAGCCTTCGCAGACCAGCACCCGCAGCGGGAACCAGCGCTCGGGCCGATCCAGGGCGCTTTCCGTCAGGTACGCGTTGGAGGGCGGCGCGGACCCAAGGTCGACCAGCGGCAGTCGAAGCGGCAACCGGCAGTGGCGGCAGTTCATGGCGTTACCCCGGCGAACGATGCCGTGATCGGAGGATGCGATGCATCGCGGTCGGATCGGCACGTGACCGCATGCGGCCACGCAATGCCGAGCCGCGGGTCGAGCGCGTCGAGGCCTCGCTCGGCGTCGGCTGCGTATGGCGCGGTGTGGAGATACAGCATGCGGCAATCGTCTTCCAATGCCTGGAACCCGTGCGCGCACCCCTTGGGGATCAGGAGGCTCGAGTGTCCGTCGCCCGCAAGCGTCTCCGCATGCCACCGCAGGAAGGTGGGCGAGCCTGGTCGAAGGTCGACGGCCACGTCCCACACGCGCCCGCCGATGCACGTCACCACCTTGTCCTCGGCATGCGGTGCCAGCTGGTAGTGCATGCCCCGCAGCGTTCCGGCGCGCGCGGTCCACGTGATGTTGGCCTGCGCCACCACGGCGGCGCCGAGCACCTCGGCGAGTTCATCCCTGCAGTAGAGGCGCTCCAGGCTTCCGCGGGCATCGCCGATCGGCTGCCGGCGCACCACCACGACACCTTCGATCGGTGTGCGCTCCAGCGTCAGGCGCCTGCTCATGACGGCGCTCCATGGGCGCGCAGCTGCTCGATCGAAGCCTGCTGCATGTCCATCCCGGAACGCCATGCACGGTGCCACTCCACGGTGCGCGACAGCCCCTCGCCGAGCCGCCACCGCGGTCGCCAGTCCAGTTCGCGGTGCGCCTTGCCGCTGTCGAGCGACAGCCAATGCGCTTCATGAGGTTGCGGGGCATCGCTGGTCGACCAACGTGCCCCGGGGACCAGTTCGCACAGGCGGTCGGCGATCCAGCGCACCGGTCGGACATCGGTGGCATCGGGCCCGAAGTTCCATCCATCGGCGTACACCGAGCCACCGGACTCCATCAGCCGTGCGGCCAGGCGCAGGTATCCCGAGAGCGGTTCGAGGACGTGCTGCCACGGCCGCGTCGCATCCGGCGACCGGAGCACCGCGGGACGGCCCTCGTCGAACGCGCGCAGCAGGTCAGGCACCAGTCGATCCTCCGCCCAGTCGCCGCCGCCGATGACGTTGCCCGCGCGAACCGAGGCCAGTCGCACGCCACGCTCCTCCAGAAACGACCGGCGGTACGCGGCCGCCACCAGCTCGGCGCATCCCTTGCTCGCGGAGTACGGATCCCGGCCGCCCATCGGATCGAGCTCGGTGTACGGCTCGGGCCGTTCGCGGTTCTCGTAGCACTTGTCGCTGGTGACGTTGACCACCGCGCGGACGCCCGGCGTGGCGGCCACGGCATCGAGCACGTGGGCCGTTCCCATCACGTTGGTGGCGAAGGTTTCCAGAGGCTCGCGGTACGACCGCCGGACCAGCGATTGTGCCGCCAGGTGAAACACGGCGTCGGGGCGGACCTCGGCCATCCACGCTCGCACCAGCGCCGGGTCGCGGATGTCGCCGATCCGCTCATTGGCCAGGCGCTCACGCACGCGCGCGACGCGGTACATCGAGGGTTCCGTGGGGGGTTCGAGCGCCAGCCCGTGCACCGAGGCACCGAGTTCCGACAGCCACAGCACCAACCACGCGCCCTTGAAGCCCGTGTGCCCGGTGACCCCCACCCGCAGCCCGGACCATGGGCCGCGCGTCGTCACGTCCACACCTTCCACGGTGCCCGGCCGGACTGCCAGAGTTCCTCCAGGTGGTTCTTGTCGCGCAGCGTGTCCATCGGCTGCCAGAACCCGTGGTGCTCGAACGCCTCCAGCTGGCCGATCCGTGCGAGTTCGGTCAGCGGATGCGCCTCCCAGCTGGTCAAGTCGCCTTCGATGAGATCGATGCAGCGCGGCGAGAGCACGAAGAACCCGCCGTTGATCAAGCCGCCGTCGCCGCGTGGCTTCTCGGTGAACCCGCGCACCGCGTTGCCGTCCAGCTGCAGCGCCCCGTACCGGCCGGGAGGCTGCACGGCCAGGATGGTGGCCAGCTTGCCGTGCGCGCGGTGGAAGGCCAGCTCGGCCGTGACATCGACGTCCGCCACTCCGTCGCCGTACGTGAAGAAGAAGCTCTCCTCGTCACGCACGTGCTCGGCGACGCGGCGCAGGCGTCCGCCGGTCAGCGTTCCCTCGCCCGTGTCCACGAGCGTCACCCGCCACGGCTCCGACTTGCGGTGGTGCACCTCCATGGCGTTCTTCGTCATGTCGAAGGTGACGTCGGACATGTGCAGGAAGTAGTTGGCGAAGTACTCCTTGATCACGTAGCCGCGGTACCCGCAGCAGATCACGAAGTCGTTCACTCCGTGGTGCGAGTACAGCTTCATGATGTGCCACAGGATCGGCCGGCCGCCGATCTCGATCATGGGCTTGGGGCGCAGCGCCGTCTCTTCGCTGATGCGCGTTCCCATGCCGCCGGCAAGGATGACTGCCTTCATCGTGGCTCCTGGAGCGGGGGTGGGCGCGGAGGATACGCGCCGGGTACCGTGGAGCCGTGGTTCACTCCGATCCATCGCCGAACGTGACCTGGCACGCGGGCGTCGCCGACGCCGCGCTCCGGGCCCGCGCCGCAGGCCAGCGCGGGGTCACGGCGTGGCTGACGGGGCTTTCTGGATCCGGCAAGAGCACCGTGGCCATGGCCGCCGAGGCGACGCTGCTCGGAGATGGCGCGCCCACGCGCTGCCTCGACGGGGACAACCTCCGTCACGGGCTCAACGCGGGGCTCGGATTCTCCGCCGCCGACCGCGCGGAGGCGGTGCGACGCGCCGGCGAGGCTGCGTTGCTGCTTGCAGAGTCCGGGGTCCTGACGATCGTCTGCATGGTCAGTCCGTACCGATCGGATCGCGACCGGGTGCGCGAGCGCCACCGCGCTGCCGGCGTGCCATTCATCGAAGTGTTCGTGGATGTTCCGCTTGCCGTGGCGGAGTCGCGTGACCCGAAGGGCCTGTACGCCCGCGCGCGCGCGGGCGAGATCCGTGGGTTCACGGGGATCGACGACCCCTACGAGGCGCCCGAGCGCGCCGAACTGGTGCTTCGGACCGACCGGCATTCGCCCCAAGACTGCGTGTGCCTCCTGGTGGATGCGCTGCGGTCCGCCTCTGCACGTTGAATCTTCTTCCGGATGTGTGCAATACCGAGGTTGTGCAATGCCACGCATTGCGCTATCCTTATTCCTCCCCCATTGCAGCACGCTGCAGGAGCACCCACCCCATGAGCAAGAGCAAGAAGAAGGCCGGTACCGCCAAGGGCGGCGCCGCGACCCGCACCCGCAAGCCCAAGGCGCATCGCATCTCCGAGGACATCCGTTCCCTCGCCGCCGAGGTGAAGGACCTGCGCTCGCTGCGCACCAAGTACGACCAACTGCTTTCGGAGCACAACGGATTGGTGGGGGCCCTCCGTGAACTCTCGACCGAGCTGGCCGGTTCCGCCCGGGCCGCCTGGAACGATTACCGCCGAGGTCGAGGAGCGGCGGGCTCTGCCGCGTCCACGCGGACCCGCG
Source organism: Planctomycetota bacterium (assembly GCA_046047335.1). GTDB lineage: Bacteria > Planctomycetota > Phycisphaerae > Phycisphaerales > SM1A02 > UBA966. The sequence continues at coordinate 6,190 of JBJOIF010000262.1, forward strand.
TGCGTGCATCCAGCGCCGACGTCGACGCCATGACCGCCAAGTTGATGGCGTCGATGCCGTCCGCGTGGAGCACCAAGGAGCAGATCTGCAAGGCCGCAGGCCTTGATCCCAAGGCGGCCAACTCGGCGTTCCGCCGGCTGGTGCTCGGGTACAAGCGCGACGGCAAGAAGGTGCCTCCAGCCCTCGAATCCAACGGCAAGCGCGGCACCGAAGGCCGCTACCGCAAGCGTGATCGCTGACCCGGCATTGCCCGTGGTGCTCGGGGCGGCCCGAGACGCGGCCCGGGCCGTGGCCGCGCTGGGTGATCCAGCGAGGCTATCGCTCGAGGCCGTCGTGGAGAAGGCGGGCGCTGGTCCGGCCACGGTGGCGGACCTGGCCAGTCAGGCGTGCATCGCCATCGCGTTGCGGCGGGCATTCGGGTCGGACGTGGCCATCGTTGCGGAAGAGAGTCTGCAGGAAGCCGAGCAACTCGGCGGTGCAGGGCTCATCGACCACGCGGTACGCGCGGTTCGCGCGGTCCATCCGGGGGCATCGGATGCCGACGTGCGTACGGCCCTGACGGCGCAGCCTGCCGCAGAGGCCGCGGAGTTCTGGACGGTGGATCCGCTTGACGGCACCAAGGGCTACCTGCGCGGTGGACAGTTCGCGGTCGCCATCGCGCGCGTGCGCGACGGGCGGCCGGTGCTTGGTGTGTTGGCCGCGCCGCGGCTGTCGTTGACGGCGGTCGAACGTGGCGACGGAGTCGTGGCCGTGGCCGCCGACGGGGCAGGGGCGTGGCAGTCGTCTCTCGCGTCGTGGGGGCCCCGGCCCATGCGATGCTCGCCGTGGTCGCCGGGTGCGCCCGTGCGCGTGGCGGGCAGCGTGGAACGCGCACACAGCGCGTCCGACTCACTTGAGGCGTGCATCGGTCGGCTCGGCCCGGTGCGCGGCATTCGCATGGACAGCCAGGCCAAGTACGCGGTGGTCGCCCGCGGTGACGCCGACTGCTACGTCCGGCGAAGCCCGAACGCGGAGTATCGCGAGTGCATCTGGGACCACGCGGCGGGCGCGCTTGTGGCCGAGGAGGCGGGGGCACGCGTCACCGACGTCGGTGGCCGCACCTTCGATTATTCGCTCGGCCGTCGGCTCGAGGGCCGATCCGGCGTGGTGTGCGCGACGTCTGGGCTCCACGGGCGGTTGCTTGAGGCACTTGCCTCGTCGATGGGGTAAACCTAGTCCATGGCACGCGTCGCCCTCATCGGTGGTTTCGGAGACCTGGTGGTCAAGCTTCGCGGATCGCTGATTCGCGACCTGCGCTCCGCCGGTCACGAGGTGACCGTGTGCGTGCCCGCCCCGTCGGCCGCGGCACGGCCCGGCGTCGAGGCAGGACTCCGCGAACTGGGCGCCCGATTGGTGGAGGCCCCGCTCGACCGGACCGGCACCAACCCCATCGCTGAGCTCGGTGCCCGCGCGTTCTACGGGTCGTTCATGAAGCAGGAGCGCCCCGACGCGGTGCTGGCGTACAACCCCAAGCCCGTCTTCTACGCCGTACCCGCCGCACGCCGCGCCGGCGTGAAGCGGATTACCGCGATGGTCACCGGCCTGGGGTACGCGTTCACCTCTCGGGAGCTGAAGGCCCGCATGCTGGCGGTGCTCGCCATGCGGCTCTACCGCAAGTCGCTGGCGGCCACGGACA
>JBJOIF010000263.1:0-2920 GCA_046047335.1 Planctomycetota bacterium
CAACCGGATCGGTCGATGGGACAACGCGCCCATGAGCGCGCAGCGGCTGCGGGTGAACATCGGCACGCAGGCGGACCTGGCGTTCCTCAGCGGTGTCTTCCCGTGGTTCGGCAGCGGCGTCTGGCTGCAGGGCGGGTGCGAGTTCGAGTCGGAGGTGGCCGGTGCCGATCCGTCCGACCCGGACTCGCAGAAGAGCACTTGGATCTACTACCCGCACGCGGCGTCCGGCCTGGTGGTGCAGGGTGCCGCGGCGTCGGAGGTGGCGGCCAAGCGGATGGATCCGGAGGATTCGATCCGGATGGTCAATCCGCCCGCCAGCCCATCGGTGGCCAGCCCGTTCACGCCGTACACCAACCACTACGTCCTGAACGGCGGCACGCACGTGCTCAATCCGTTCCGGGTGCGGGCGAACTTCCTGCCGCAGCTCTTCACCCGAAACTTCGAGGCGCGCAACGGCGCCACGGTCACGCTCAACTCCGGCGTGTACGAGGTGTGGGGATCCTGGGTGCTGCGCAACGCCCGCATCATCATCAACGGCGACGTCACGTTCGTGGTGAACCCGAACCTCGCGCTGACCGGCCTCGACTGGAAGGACTCGTCCGTTGAGATCAATCCGAACAGCTCGCTCGAGATCCACAACGGGTACTCGATGGACGTGGAGCGGTGCTGGATCGGCGGCCGGCAGCAGTACATCTGCGAGACGACGCTCCACGACGGCGATCCCCACCGCGATGCATGGCTCGGGACCTTCGCACCCGATCCGTGCGTGGCCGTCCCGCCCACCTCGCCCGCATACGTGGAGCCCTGGCGCATTCGCATCTACCCGATGCGGCAGTTCCTGTCGAACTTCTTCCTGTGGGACATCCGGGACACCTCCGTCGTGGGTTCGCTGTTCCTTCCCACCAACCCGATCCGCCTGCTCGGGCGCACCGATGTGTATGGACGCGTCGCCTGCAACCACCTGCTGGTCTACGACACCGCGAGCTTCCACTACGACCATGCCTTGGACCTGGTGACCGGGTTCACCGAGGGCCGGGCGCCCTCGCGCGGCGGCGACCCCGAGGACATGTTCCCGGTGCGGGTGCTCTCGTATGGCTTCGACGCCGAGGGGGCGCGTTGAACCGTCGCGCATTCACGCTCGTGGAACTGCTCGTGTCGGTGACGCTGGCGGTCACGATGCTGGCGCTGGCGACCGACCTCTTCTTCGGAAGCCGGTTCGAGCGCATCGATGCCGCCGCGCGGCTCCTGGAGGCGGACATGGCGTGGGCACGCAGCCGGGCGCTGGCGTCGCCCTCGGATCCGGTGATGGTCCGCATCGACGCCGACGGCGGCGGGTACCGGGTGGCTGCCTCGAGCGCACCCGACGTGGCGCTCGAGGGCCCCAACGGTCCGCTTCGCCTGCGCTTCGGAGAGTCCCGCGGACGCGCGGCCGTTGGCGTGCGGTTGGCCAGCACCCCGTCGCGGGACGTGGTATTCGGACCATTCGGTGGGGTGATGGATCCCGTGCCGACGCTGACCTTCACCATGGATGCCGGGGCGGAGCGGGGCGTGCTGGCGCTCGATGCGCTCACCGGCGACGCGACCGTCACTTATCAGTCATCGACGCCCTGAACGGAAGCCCGGGCATCGATCGAGCCGAAGGAAGGGAGTCGGAGTCCCGACCCGCTCCCCCATGGCCGAACGCACGAACCACCGACCGCCACGACGACGTGACCGTGTCCAGCGATCCATCGGCTGGTGGTGGATCCACGCGTCGGGTGCGGCGGGCGCCACGGCCGCGGCCATGCTCGTGGCGCCGGCCGTGGGCCAGGCGCCGCCGCCCGTGAAGGAACTCGCCGGTTCCCCGAGACCGGTCCAGCAGTCGTCGCCACCGGCCCCGCAACCCGCGCCCGATCCCGGAGCGCCGCCGACGGCGGTCTGGGGCGTGCCCGGCGCCAACGCCGCGCAAGGCGGCGTGTCGACGCCGATCGCCGGTCCAGGCGCGCCGGGCACCGTACCCACGGCGGATCCCGCGGACGCCGCGGCCCAGGAACCGGCCGCCGGTGCGGCCAAGGTGACGGTCACCGACGACGGAAGGTTCTCGCTGAGCGCGCAAGGCATCGAGATCGGGCGGCTGCTCGAACTCATCTCCATCAAGGGCCGCCGCAACATCGTGGCCAGCGACAAGGTGCGCGGCCAGGTGACGGTGAACCTCTTCGACGTCCCGCTCGAGGAAGCGCTCAACGCGATCCTCGACGTGAACGGACTGGCGTGGCGTCGCGAGGGCGACTTCATCTACGTGCTGACCAAGTCCGAGGTGGACGCGCAGCGGATCCGCGAGCAGCGGGTCTTCACGCTGCAGTTCCTCGCGGCAGACGACGCGATCGCATTCATCAAGCCCGTGCTGACCGAGGGTGGTTCCGCGATCGCGCTGGGCAAGGTGGAGGAGGGGTACGAGCCGACCCTGCAGGACGGCGGCGCGGACAGCTTCGCGTTCTCGGCCAAGGTGATGGTCAACGACTACCCCGAGGTCATCCAGCGGGTGGCCGCGCTGGTCACGGACCTCGACACGCCGCCGAAGCAGGTGCGCGTGGAGGCCACGATCCTCACCGTGGACCTGACCGACGACACCGCCTTCGGGCTGGACATCTCGGTGGTGGGAAACATCGACTTCTCGAGCGTGGCCGGTGGGCCCGTCGACGCGTTCAAGGACCTCCTCGCCGGGACGCTCACGCCCGACGGAACGCCGGCGACCGCCAACGCCGCGCAGCTGCTTCCCGCAGCCACCCAGGGCTCGCCGCCGCCCACGGCGCAGGTGGGCGTCATGACCAGCGACGTCGCGGTGTTCCTGCAGATGCTCGACCAGGTGACCACCAGCACCGTGCTGGCCCGTCCGACCGTGACGGTGCTCAACCGGCAGCGTGCGCAGGTGCAGATCGGC
>JBJOIF010000264.1:0-4468 GCA_046047335.1 Planctomycetota bacterium
TCGGGCGTGGCGACCACCAGCAGCTGCTCGGCGGCACAGGCCAGATCCAGCGTGCACGTGCCGATTCCTGCCCCGAGGTCAACGACCATCAGTTCCACGTGCGTCGCAAGCTGCGACAGTCCATCCAACAGCCGCTGGCGATGCGCGGCGTCGAGGTCGGCCATGCGCGCGATGCCGGAAGCGCCGCCCAGGAGCCACAACCTCGGCGCCACGGGGGCGACGCACTCCGCAAGGCGAACGCGCCCGGCCATCCACTGCGCGGACGAATGCGCCGGCCGGACGCCCGCCAGGATGTCGAGGTTCGCCATGCCGAGGTCGCCGTCCACGAGGAGCGTCCGCACGCCGCGTTCGGCCGCGGCCATCGCCACGCCCAGCGCGATGGTGCTCTTGCCGACGCCGCCCTTGCCGCTTGCCACCGCCACGGTGCGTGCGAGGCGCCGCGCCGGCGCTGCACCAGGCGTGGCCGCCGGCACGCCTGCCGCCGACGCGCGCTCGCGCAGGACTCGCGCCTGCGCGTCCATCACGCGTGGCCTTCCCCAAGGAGCCGAGCCGCAAAGCGCTCGCCGTGCGCCGCCTCCAGATCGTCCGGGACCTCCTGGCCTGTGGCAAACCACGCGGCGCCGCAGCCCGTGCCTCGCGCCGCGGCCAGCACGCCGCCGAGGGACTCCGACTCATCGAGCTTCGTGAGCGCGACCCGGGTCGGACGCACCACCGCGAATGCATCGACCGCGCGCGCCAGCGTCGACGCGGCGCCGGAACCCGCGAGCGCAAGGACGGTCTCGTCGGCGCGCACCGCACGCACCACCGCGGCAACCTCGGCGATCCGCGCTGCATCGCGGTGCCCGCGTCCCGGCGTGTCCACCAGCACCACGTCGCGATCGGCCAATCGGGCCAGGGCCTCGGCCGCGGACGACGGACCATCGGCCGCATGCACCGGGACTCCCAGAATGCCGCCGTAGGTGCGCAGTTGCTCCACCGCACCGACCCGGAACGCGTCGGCGGCGATGATGCCGACGCGGAGCCCACGACCGAGCCGCCATGCTCCGGCCAGCTTCGCCAGCGTGGTGGTCTTGCCGACTCCCGTGGGACCGGCGACGGCCAGCACCAGCGGTCGTCCGAGCGCGAGCGCCCGAGCGGGCTCGCATGGCGGAGCGACCGGAAGGAGCGCGGCCACCGCTCGCAGCGCCGCGGCCCGCATCATCCCGTCCAGCTCCTCCACCGAGGCCCTTCGGTCGATCCGCAGGAGCTCGGCGTCCACCTCCCGAAGCACGTGCGCCGCCAGGTCGTCGGGCAAGCCCTGCGCCCGCAGGCGCGCCGTCAACCGAAGGCGCGCCGCGGCTCCGGCGCCCGCGGTCAATCCGGGTTCGGCGAGGCCCTCGAGGGTCGCGGTCGCCTCACGCGAGGCGCGGTGCGCGGCCAGCACGGCCCGCGCGAGTGCCTCGCGAGCGGCGCGCCGCGCGGAAGCAGCACCGGCGCCGGCGTCCACCACCACCTCGAACGCCATGCCGAGCCCCAGCGTGCCGCTGCGCCGCGCGCCCGCACGGAGGACCCGCACGTCCATCCCGTGGTTGCGGCGTGCCGCAGACATCGCCTCGGCCATGGAATCCGCCACGTACCGGACACGGTTCATGCCGCTGCCTCCGCTTCCAGGGAATCCACCTCGGCATCCGCGACGCGCTCCACGTCGATGCCGCGCACCAGTTCGTCGTAGCACAACACCGCACTGCCGGGAATGTGCGGTGCGACGAGCCGCGCCAGCGCGGCCCGGGTGCCGGGCGACGCAAGCACCACCACCGGCAATCCCGCCTCCGCCAGGGGCTGCGCGGCCGCGGCGATCGCGCGCACGATGCGCACCGCACGGTCGGGGTGCAGCGCAAGGACGGGCTCGCCATCGCCTTCGCGCACGGCAGCCGCAACCTCGGCATCGAGTCGGGGGCCGGCCGCGATGCACGTGAGGACGGGCTGCCCGTCTTCATTGGGACGCACGTACTGCTGACAAATGCTCCGGCGCAAGGCGCGCCGTGCGGCCTCGGCGAGCGTGCCTGGATCGCGGCTGCGGCGCGATGCATCGGCCACCGCCTCGAGCACCGCCTCCAAGTCGCGCACGGGCACGCGTTCCCGGAGGAGGCACTGCATCACGCGCTGCAGTTCGCCGGACCGGATGCAGGCCGGGACCGTGTCCGCCACGAGGCGCGGCGCGCGCTTGGACAGCTCGCCCAGCAGGTCGGCCACGTGCTCGCGGGTGAGCAGCTCGTCGGCGTGGCGCCGCACCACGGTCGCAAAGTGCGCTCCAAGCACCGACTCGGGCGTCGCCACGGCGCAGCCCATCGACTCCGCCTGGGGACGGATGGACGGAGCGATCCACAGCGCATCCAGGCCGAACGCGGGCTCGCGGACCGCAATGCCCGGAAGCCGGGGAAGCGTGCCGTCGCCGGGCATGGCCAGCAGTTCCCCGAGCCGGAGCTCGCCCTCCCCGACCGCCGCGCCACGGATCCGGATGCGGTACCCGCCGGACGACAGCGTGCGGTCGTCACGCACGCGCACGGGCGGAACCACGATCCCAAGATCCTGCGCCACCTGCGTCCGCACCGCCTCGATCCTTCGAAGGAGCGGCGACGACTCCCCATCGCGCACCAGGGGCAGCAACGCCGCACCGACCTCGACCTCGATCGGCTCAACCGAGAGCAGCGCCCCGATCGCCTGCACCCGCGCCTCGGCCGCGTTCATCTCGGGAACACGTTCGCGTGCCGCACGAGCTGGGGCGCGCTCCCGAGCGGGCGATGCGGCAGAGGTCCGTGCATTCCGGCCAACGATCCATGCCCCCGCCGCCACGACCGCCGCACCCGTCACGAGCGGTGCCGTGGGCAGCGGAGTGGCGGCCAGCACAGCCAGGAACACCGCCAGGCCCCACAGCGCGCGCGGACCGCCGGCCAGTTGGCGCGGCAACTCCTCGCCAACGGTCCGGCCGCGACCGGCACGCGCCATCACCAATCCAGAGGCCACGGCCACGATGAAGGCGGGCACCTGCGCCGCCAGGCCATCGCCGATTGCCAGCACCGTGAAGGTTCGCACGGTGTCCCCGAGTCCCCAGCCGCGCTCGAGCGTCCCCACGAGGATTCCGCCCACCACGTTGATTGCCGTGATCAGCAATCCGGCGACGGCGTCGCCACGGACGAACCGGCTGGCCCCGTCCATGGCGCCGAAGAAGTCGGCCTCTCGCGCGAGCTCGTCGCGACGGCGGCGTGCGCCGCGCGCATCGATCGCGCCGGACGCAAGGTCGGCATCGATCGCCACCTGACGCCCGGGCAGCGCATCGAGCGCAAACCGCGCCGCCACCTCGGCCATCCGCGATGCGCCCTTCGTGACCACCACGAACTGCACCAAGACGAGAATCGCGAAGATGGTGGCACCCACCGCCACGCTGTCGGCGGCCACCAGCCGTCCGAACGACTCGATCAGCTGTCCGGCAACGCCTCGGGCATCGGCCGGCGTCGGCGCGTCGGCGGACAGGATCAGCCGCGTGGAGGCGACGTTGACCACCAGCCGCAGGAGGGTCGTTCCCAGGAGCAGTGCCGGAAACACGCTGAATTCGAGCGGGCGCCGCACGCCCGCGGCGCGAACGAGCACCAACACCGCCAAGGCGAAGTTGATGGCCACGAGCGCATCCATGGCGGACGGTCCCATCGGCACGAGGAGCACCCCGACCATGCCGAGGAGCGCCGCCGGCACCGCCACCGCACGATGCTTGGCCAACCACGCCGTGAGGCGATCAAGCAGCACGTCCATGACGCTCCTCTCCTGATGCCAGGCGCGCCACCAACTGACGTCCCTGCCCGCGGCGGCGCGCCCGCCACGAGGGATCGCCGTGCTCGAGGCGCTGCTCCTCGCGCGCCTCGGCGGCAGTCATGCGCATCGAGCGGCCGAACCGCCAACGCGCCACGGCCACGTCGGCCGCCGCGAACGCGAGGCCGGCCCCGAGGCCGGCAGCCACCGCGTCGATGACCACCTCGCCGGCCTGCTCGAGCGCACCCGCGAAGTCGACCGCCGGCAGCATCCCGACCCGCTGCCACGACGACCAGAGCACTGCCGCACCGGCGGCAAGCATGCACGCCCCGGAAGCCACGCGAACCGCACCACCGCCGAGGGCCCCAGCGCCAACCGGCATCCGCAGGCGGCCCGCGCGCATCGGCTTCCACGGGCCAGCACCCTGGGCGACCGCCCCCAGCGCTGCTCCGATCAAGGCCCCGGTTGCCGGCCACGCCGCCAAGGACATCGCCTGACCGATCCATGCGGTGGCGTCGGCATGGCGGACCGCGGCGATCCCTGCGTCGGCCAAACCGGTTCGCACCGCGTCGAGCATGGCCGCGCCCGTGCCACCCGCCCAACAGCCTGCGGCGCCACCGACAAGCGCCCCCGCCGCGATGGGCGTCCGTCGGATCGGTGCCCCGCGCTCGCGCATGATCCGCTC
>JBJOIF010000265.1:0-5473 GCA_046047335.1 Planctomycetota bacterium
CGACCGAATCCGCGGCTTCCGGCGGGATCGGGGCAGGCGCCGCCGGCGCGCCGATGTATGTTGCCGGGGTCGAGGCGGGCCCGTCGATTGGGCTTGGGCACGACGGATCACCGGGACCTGCAGGGCACGGACGCGCGGCGGAGCTCGCGCATCGCATGCGGGCCTCGGGCACCTCGTAGCGCGCGGGGTGCGAACACGGCGGCACGGAGGAGCCATGACGACCAACGCCGACGCAATCGGAAGCCTGACGGCACTCTTCACCAGCGGACAAGGGGCATCGGACGACGCACGAGCGCACGCTCCGCGCGAAGCCCAGGTCATCACGCTGTTGGTGGGGAACGTTCCGGTGATGGCCGGGTTGTGGACCACCCAGTACGCCGACGACGTGGGCCGTCATCACGGCCCCACCGCGCTGGTCCGCTACGAGCGCGACGAGGTGACCATGGAACTGCTCCGGGCCGAGGGTCGGCAGCTGCCGCCCGCTGGTCCCTCGGCCGTCTCGCGATGGCTGCCCCGCGCGGCGGCGGGGATGCGGACGTGGATCCTGGCGATGCCCAGCGACGCCAGTCCGGCCGAGGTGCTGGACGTCGGGGGTCGCGTGGTCCTGATGACGGGTGCCGACGAGGCCGCGGTCACGGGCGGTTACCTCCGGCTGAAGCAACTGGCGGACGAGGCAATCCATCGCGGGCAGCCGCTGGAGCGGGTTGGCCTCGTCATGGTGGGCGCTCCCGCGGAACAGGCCGATGCGGCCTTCCGCCGGCTCGGCGACGCGGTGCGCTCGTTCCTCGGGATCGAGGTCGAGTCCCTCGCACGCCTGCCGCGGCTCGAGCGCGTCGAGTCGAGCGCCCGCGCGACCTACGGCACCGACGAGTGCCCGGCCCCCGGCGCACTCACCGTGGAGATTGCACGCGCCCGCGCCGAGGCAGCCGCCCGGCTGGACGACGTGGTCGACGTGCCTGCACCGCTCCCCTTCCAGTCGCGCGTGGAGGCCGCGCCGCGCGAGCCCGCGACCCACGATCACGCCGCACGCCACGCGGCCGCGCCCGTGGCGGCACCGGCCCCGGTCAGTGAGCCCTCGGCGCCCGTCGTGCCGCCGGCCCGCCACCGGGCGCCCGCCGCCTTCGCGGCGCTGCCGGTGTCCGACCTACCGGAGCGGCTCGTGCCGCTCCTTCCGGGGCTGGAGCCGTTGGGAATCTCGTGCCCGGTGGCGCCCGAGGTGGAGTTGGCGCTCGACGCCGACCGCCGCATGCACATCGTCGGCCGCAGCGACCAACTCGCCAAGGTGCGCACCGCGCGGACGTGGGCCACGATGCACCGCGATCTTCTCGGCCGCGCGTTCCCCGCGCTCGCCGACGGCTTCGAGGTGCGCGAGCGCATCCTCCTCGGCGATGCCCGCGAGGCGATCGCCCTGCACGGCACGGGTGCGCTCCTGGACGTCCTGGTCACCGCGACCACGCCCACCGGCACGGTCCACGTGGTCGTGCCGCTGAACGACCCGACGACCTGCGGGTAGCGCGCGGCTCCATGCTGGGCGAAAGGTGTCGCGCCCCGGCCTCACGCGAGGCCGGTGAGCACGCGCATCCAGTTGCCATGCGCGAATCCGACGCGCTCACGGGCGTTCCAGCCGCGCGCCTCCAGCCCCGCAAGCAATGCGCCGAGTTCTTCGGGCCGTCCGCAGCCGGCGGGGCAGTCCGTCGGCGCGAATCCGCCGTCGAAGTCGCTGCCCAGGCCGATGCGGTGCCTGCCGACGATCGACGCCGCGTGTTCCACATGGTCGAGCGCATCGTCGAGCGTGGCGGTTCGTCCGGACGCCAGAAACCTCCCGTAGAGATTGAGGCCCACCATGCCGTCGCGACGCGCAATCTCCTTCATCTGCGCGTCGGCGAGGTGCCGCGGCGACGGCGCCAGCCGAGCGCGCGCGTTGGAGTGCGTGGCCACGATGGTTCGATCGCTGCATGCGCAGAGGTCCTCGAAGGATCGATCGGACAGGTGGCTCGCGTCGTGGACGATGCCCAGCGCATCGAACGCCTGCACCAGGGCGCGGCCCGACGGGGTGATGCCGCCGTCGCGTGCATTCCCGCCGGAGTACCGTGATCCTGCTCCCCACGACAAACCCACGAGCCGGACGCCGCGCGCGTGCCACCACGCGGCGTCGTCGGGCGATCGGATCGGATCGGCGCACTCCATCAGCAGGATGGCGGTGAGCGGCCCGGGTCGTCCCGCCTCAGCGTCCGCGGCTGCGGCCATCAGGTCTGCCGAACTCCGGGCGATCCGGATGAGCCCGTCCCGTTCCAGGGCCTCGTAGCGTTCCAACTGCGCCACTCCGGCCCGGAACGCGCCCTCCACGTCGTCGTGGTCGCGATATCCCCACGGGGCGTTCGCGCCGAGTTCCGTGAAGATCGTGGCGCAGGCCACGCGCACGGCCCCGCGAGCCAGGGCCGCAAGCGACACGCCACGCACGGACGGATCGGGCGGTTCGACCTCGATCGATGGCCCGTGCAGGTCCAGGTAGGCGAGGTCAAGGTGGGCATCGAGCCACCACGGGTCGGGCGCGCGGGCCGTGTTGGGCATGACGCGCAAAGGTACGCTTCGCGGTGGTTCCGATGTCGAGCGCTGCCGCACCGATTCCCGCCGGGTCCGCCTCGGACCTTTCCCCGGCCCCCGCGCCCCCGACGGCGCCGGCGCCCCTTCGCGCCACGCCCGGCGAGCGGGCGGTCAGCGCGGTGCTGGCGGGCGTGGCGATGGCGGTGCTCGGGATCGCGGCCTGGCTGCACCCCTCGTCCAACGGCATCGGAACCCATCAAGCGCTGGGGCTTGCCCCGTGCGGATGGGTGGTCGGCATGTCGCTGCCGTGCCCGACCTGCGGCATGACCACGGCCTTCGCCCACGCGGTCCGCGGCAGCCTTTGGGAGGCCGCGCGCGTACAGCCCATGGGCATGCTGCTGGCGGTCGGCACCGCCGGTGTGGCCGTGGTGGGCGCCTTCGTGGCCCTCACCGGTTCGCGCGTCGGGCACGTGCTCGGCGCCCGCATCACCCCGCGGGTGGTGGTGGTGCTGGCGGCACTCGCGCTGGCGGCCTGGGGATACAAGGTGATGGCCATGCGCGGCGCGTGGCCCTCGGAGACCGGAGCACCCGTCACATGCGCGCCATGAACACTCCTGCCAAGTCCGTCCGCACTGTCCGAGCGCCGCGCCTCGCGCTCCGCGCCGCCCTTGGGCTGGCGTTCGCCGCTCTCGCCGGTGCCGCCGGCTGCGGCGTGTTCGGCGTGGCGTCCAAGGTCGGCGAGGCGATCGAGGTGGAGAAGAAGGTGGAGGTGCTGGCCAAGTACCGCGGCCTCGAGAACAAGACGGTGGCCGTACTGGTGAACGCCGAGCGCGGCGTGCTCTACGAATATCCGACCGTCGTCCCGAACGTCGCGGGGAACGTCGCGGCGGGCATTCGGCGCCATGTGGCCGGAGCGCAGGTGCTGGATTGGCGGGAGTCCCTCTCGTGGAGCTACCGCACGCCGAGTTGGATGACGCTTCCGCTGGGCGCCGTGGCCGAGGAACTCGGCGTCGACCGCGTGGTGCTGGTGGACATCTACGAATTCCGCCTGCATCCACCGGGGAACCGCTGGATCTGGGACGGGCTGGCGGCCGCCTCGGTGGGCATCATCGAACGCGACTCGCTCGACCCCGACACGTTCGTCGAGGAGTACAGCGTGACCGTGAAGTTCCCCGACGTGCCCGACCTCAGCCGCGAGAGCGCGCAGGAGGCGTCGGTGCAGACCGGGCTGGTCGCCAAGTTCACCCAGACGGTGAACAAACTCTTCTACGACCACATCACCGACAAGTACCCGAACAAGCGGCTGAAGGGATGATGCTCCCGATGCGCATCTCCCGGATCCTGCCGATCGCCGCGCTCTGCCTGGCCACGCTCGTGCCGGCGGCGTGCAACATCGCCACGCCGGCGCTGTACGTGCTCCAGGGGCCGGGCAAGAACCCGGCCGAGTTCACGCTGCCCAAGGACCGAAAGACCGTGGTGTTCGTCGATGACCGACGGAACATCCTCAGTCGGCTCCAGTTGCGGTCCATGCTCGCCGACGACGTCGGTCAGGGAATCAAGTCACGTGAACTGGTCACCGAGATCGTGAGCGGCCGCGAACTGATCGCCTACGCGCGACGCGTGGAGACCAGCACCAAGCGGGTCTCCATCGAGGATCTTGGCCGTGCCGTCGGCGCCGATGTCGTGATCTACGTCGAGATGGAGTCGTTCATGCTTTCCCCGGACGGCGCAACTCCCAAGCCGACCGCGACGGCACGCGTCAAGGTGATCGACGTCGAGGCGAAGCGTCGCCTGTTCCCGCCGGACGGCGCCGACCCGGCCGGGGTGCCGGTCTCCGCGGAGTTCGAGGCGATGGGCAATGAGGCGTACCGCACTTCGGCGGCGAGGCGCGCGCTTGAGGACACCCTCGAGAAGCGCCTGGCCGACCGGATCGTCAAGCTCTTCTACGAGTACGAGCGCGTCGACTTCGGCGCGGGCGTCTCGCGGCTCGAAGGATGACGGCCATGCCCCGATCCGGCTCCGTCGAGCACCGGGCGATGGTGATCGAGCCCGCCGCGCTGGCGGCCCCGACCCTGCGTGCGGCCGGGGCGTGGGCACGCGAGCGCGGACTGCGTGCCGTGGTGCTCGGCACGGGGGACGATGCCGGGCGCGCGGCGCGGCTCGGCGTCCCGGTCCGGGTCTCGGTGGCTCCGCCCGTGGGGGCGGTGGCGTTCGCGCGGCCGGCGATCGCGCGGGCGCTCGGCCCGGCGATCCGCGGCGCCGCGGTGGCGGCGATGGGGCCGCGCGCGCACGCGGCGGTCGTGGTGGTCGGCGCCCGTCCGGTCGAGCCGCCCATGGCGCTGCCCGACCCGGTGGCCGTACTCGATCGCGAGCGACTGCGTGCCGAGTGGGGTGTCGCTCCCGGAGCAGCGGTATGCATGTTGGTGGCCAGCCCGCCTCGGGCGTGCGACGCCCGCGTCGCGCTCGACGTTGTCGGCCGGGCCGCCGTGCTCGGCCGTGCCGTGACGCTGGTGGCGCACCCGGACGCCCGGCATGCCGCGCGGGCCGCCGGATGGTCGGGCGTGGCGGGCGGGGCGTGGCACCTGGCGCTCGACGCCCGGACCGAGGATCCCGAACGACTTGCCGCGGCCGTCGATGCGGCGCTCGTGATGGATGCGGTGACCCCGGTCGATGCCGATGCCCGTGCGCCATCGGCGCGCGCGGCGTGGTGGGCCGCGCTCGGCCGGGCGGCCTTCCGTCCGATGGTGGGCAGCGACGCCATGGGCGCGCTGGTGATGGCGCGTGCCGGAATCCCTCTGGTGGTTGCCGAAGGCACGGCCGCGGACCGGGCGCTTGCCATGGATCCCGAGCGTGCTCCGGCCGGGGTCACGCGGTTTTCCCCGCGGCGGCCGAACCTCGGAGCACTTGCGTTGCACGCGGCCCTCAGCGC
>JBJOIF010000266.1:0-6184 GCA_046047335.1 Planctomycetota bacterium
TTCCGCATCGCCATCGTGAACGACCTGGCCATGGCCCGAGAGGCGCTCCGGCGCGTGGTGGCCGCGATCCCGGACACCGCCGTCGCCTGGCTGGCGGCGGACGGGGCCGAGGCGCTCGACAAGGCGCGAAGCGATCGGCCCGACCTGGTGCTCATGGACCTGATCATGCCGGTCATGGACGGCGTCGAGTGCACGCGGAACATCATGCGGGAGGCGCCCTGCCCGATCGTCGTGGTGACGGCCACCGTCGAGGGCAACGCTTCGCGCGTCTACGACGCCATCGGCGCCGGTGCACTGGACGCCGTGGAGACGCCGCGGCTGGGTGCGACGGGCGCGCTCGGCGAGCGGGCCCTGGTGGACAAGGTCAACGCGGTCCGGCGGATGCGCCAGGCCGACGCCGCGCCGCGTCGTGCGCCGTCGCCGATCGCACAGGCCGCGGACGCCATCGTTGCGGCGCGACCCGGCGCGGCCTGCCCACTCGTGGCCGTCGGCGCAAGCACGGGCGGTCCGCAGGCGCTGGCGGCGATCCTCGAGGCGATTCCGGTGCCGGCGCCGTTCGCGGTGGTGGTGGTGCAGCACATGGACGCCAACTTCCTGCCCGGGCTGGCCACCTGGCTGTCGGCGCAGACGAAGCGGCCGGTGCGGCTGGTGCGCGCGGGCGACCGCCCGGACCCCGGATGCGTGCTGATCGCCGGCGAACCGCGGCAGCTGGTGATGGATCCCGACGGCCGGCTGAACTACGTGGATGGCGATGCCGCCGCGATTCACCGGCCGTCCGTGGACGCATTCTTCCACAGCCTTGCGGCTTCACGATCGACGTGTGGCGCCGCCGTCCTCCTCACCGGGATGGGCAAGGACGGCGCCGAGGGCATGCTGGCGCTGCGCGAGCGAGGCTGGAACACCATCGCCCAGGACCAGCAGAGCAGCGTGGTCTGGGGAATGCCGGGCGCCGCGGTGGGCCTCGGCGCGGCGAAGCATGTGTTGCCGTTGCGGCGCATCGGCCCCACGCTCGTCGAGACCGCGGCCGCCGGCCGCGCGGAGCTGCGGTCATGAGCGCGACCCCCGCCACGACCGACGCGCCGCTCAAGGTGCTGATCGTCGATGACCAGCCGATCATCGCCGAGGCGGTTCGGCGCATGCTCCTGTCCCAGCCGGGAATCCAGCTGACCGCATGCAACGCCGGCGCAGAGGCCGTGGCCCGCGCCCGCGAGCTTGCCCCCGACGTGATCCTGCAGGACCTGGTCATGCCCGATGCCGACGGGCTCGACTTGGTGCGGGCGTACCGGCAGGAGACGGACCTGGCGCGGACGCCGCTGATCGTCCTGAGCGTGAAGGAGGAGCCGGCCACCAAGGCCGAGGCCTTCGCGCGCGGCGCCAACGACTACCTGGTGAAGCTGCCCGATCCGGTCGAGCTGGTGGCGCGCATCCAGTACCACGCGCGCGCCAACCGCGCGCAGATGGAGCGCGACGCCGCCTTCAACGCGCTCCGCGCCGAGCTGGACAGCGCCGCGCACTACGTGCAGAGCCTGATCCCGGAGCCGGTGGACGGGCGCGTGCGCACGCGATGGTCATTCGTCCCCTCGGCGAGCCTCGGCGGCGACAGCTTCGGCTACCACTGGATCGGCGAGGACCGGCTGGCGGTCTACCTCTTGGACGTGTGTGGGCACGGCGTGGGACCGGCGTTGCTCTCGGTGAGCGTGATGAACGCACTGCAGGTGAACGCGCTCGGGGGCGCGGACCCGAACGATCCCGGTGCGGTGCTCACGGCGCTGAACGAGATGTTCCCGATGACCAAGCACAACGGGATGTTTTTCACGATGTGGTACGGCGTCGCGGACCTTGCGGCGCGGACCCTGCGCTACGGCAGCGGCGGGCACCCGCCCGCGCTGCTCGCCCTGCCCGACGGATCGGATCGCCGCCTCGGCGGCGACGAACCGGTCTCGGGCCCGATGATCGGCGCCTTCCCCGGGCTCGCCTTCGGATCGGCCGAGGTGCCGCTGCCTCCGGCGTCACGCCTCTACCTCTACAGCGACGGAATCCATGAGCTGATGCGCGAGGACGGCACGCTGTGGTCGCTCGAGGAGTTCCTGCAGGGCGCGTCGCAGGAGGCGCGAGGCGCCGACGGCGCCGTCGAGCGTCTCGTCGCCCGCAGCCGGCAGTGGCAGGGTCGCAACGACTTCGAGGACGACGTCAGCGTGCTTGAGGTCGTGTTCCCGTGACCGTCCGGCGCACCGCGGCCGCGGTGCTCTCCGCCGTGGTGGCCGCGTCGTGTACGCCCGTGCATGAGTACCGCCGCATCGTGATGGGAGCCGAGTGCCGGATCTTGGTGTGCGCCGACGAGGACACGGCGGACCGCGCCGCTGCGGCCGCATTCCGGAGGCTGGCCGAGGTCGAGGAGGCGCTCAGTGACTGGATGGCGTCGAGCGAGGTGCGCCGCCTGCCGACGCGTGCCGGCGAGTGCGTCACGGTCAGCCCGGACCTTGCGGATGCCATCACCGTCTCGCTCGACTGGAGCGCCCGCACCGACGGAGCATTCGACGCCACCCTCGGGGCGCTGACCGGCGCGTGGCGCTCGGCCCGGCGCGCGGGCGCGCCGCTCGACCGACGCGAGGCGCGCGACCTGCTCGATCGGTGCGGTTGGCGCAACGTCCGCTTCGACCGGGCGGCGCGCACGTATGCCCCGGCCGTCGATGGACTACGGCTTGACTTCGGGGCGATCGGCCAGGGCATCGGTGCCGATGCCGCCATGGCCGCCCTCCGCGCCGAAGGGGTCGATCGTGCGTTGGTCGACCTCTCCGGGGACATCGTGGCCGGCGAACCGCCGGACGGACGGTGGTCCTGGCGCGTCACCTCGGACGACGATGCGGGCCGCGTCCTCTTCCTCCGCCACCAGGCCGTCACCACCAGCGGCGACCGCGAGCAGCACCTCGACGCCGCCGGCGTGCGCCTGAGCCACGTCCTCGATCCGGCCACCGGATGGCCAATCACCACCCGGGTCCAAGTCACCGCCGGAGCACCCACGGCGACCGACGCCGACGCGCTGGCCACCGCGCTCTGCGTGCTGGGCCCCGACCGCGGTCAGGCACTGCTGGCGCAACTCGGGCCAACCTACTGGGCGCGTTGGTCCTGGCCGGATGGCGTGCCTACGACGGCTGCCCCGGCGGCGCCTGCCCCGGCATCGCCACCCGTTCCACCGGGCCCGGCCCCGGCTTCGGGTCCTTCGGCACCAGGTCCATTGGATCGTTGATCGCGGCGTCCCAGGACAGGTCCTTGCCGGTGTAGGCCGCCATGCGGCCCATGATCGCCGTCATGGTGCTCTCGGCGATCTGCCGGGCCTCGTTCACGTACGGGGCGTTGCCGCGGATCGCTTCCTGAAGGTCCACGTGCTCCTGGCGATAGGGATTCGGGTTGGGACCATCGAAAGCCCACTGCACGCGGCCCGAGCACCGCGCGCTGCCGCTGGCGAGGCGCATCACCCCCTCGGTGCCGATGATCACCTCCTCGACGGTGCCATCCGTGCCGTCCTGTTGGCGGCACATCGACGCGCCCATGCGTTCGCCCGCCGGGCCGCCGTCGAAGACGTAATGCACCGAGAAGTGATCGTTGATCGCGCCGTACACGGGCTGGGTCCGCACCTGCCGTCCACCGGTGGCGATGCAGCGCTGCGGGCGTGAATCGAAGGCCCAGTTCATCACGTCCAGGTTGTGCACGTGCTGCTCGACGATGTGGTCGCCGGAAAGCCACGTGTGGTAGAGCCAGTTGCGCACCTGGTTCTCGATGTCCGAAAGCGCGGGGTCGGGTTCGCGCGACCACAGCCCACCCTGGTTCCAGTAGACGCGCGCCGCCACCGGCTGACCGATGGCACCGTCGCGGATCATGGCCATCGCCTGCAGGTAGCAGCGCTCGTGTCGACGCTGCGTGCCGCTGACGATGCACAGCCCGCGCGCCGACGCTCGCTCGCCCGCGGCAAGGACGGTCCGTACGCCCGCGGGATCGACTGCGACGGGCTTCTCGAAGAAGACGTGCTTGCCCGCATCCACCGCCTCGGCGAAATGCGTTGGCCGGAACCCGGGCGAGGTGGCCAGGATGACCACGTCGCAGTCGCTCTCCAGCACCTTCCGGTAGGCATCAAACCCCACGAAGCGCCGGGATGCGGGCACCTCCGCCCGCGGTCCGAACTCCTGGGCAAGCCCGGCGGCCACGCCGTCGACCCGCTCAGCGAACGCGTCGGCGAGGGCCACCACGGTCGAATCGGGGCCGGCACGGAGCGCGTCCATTGCCGCACCGCCGCCGCGGCCCCCGCATCCGATCACGCCCACGCGCAGCGGGCGGCCGCGAGACGCCGTGGCCTGGGCCGGCACGGTCGTGCCCGCCTGTGCACGGGCGCCGCGCGCCGCCAGCACCGCGGGGACCGCAGCGAGCGAGGCGGCCAGGAAGTCACGACGGTTGCGTTCGCCCATGGGTCATCCCACCTTGTACTGGCCAGGCTTCTTCTCGGTCGGCATCGGCAGGTCGCCCATCTCGTAGCTCGGCGGCGCCAGCGACTCGGTGGAGGCGATCGCCTGCTCCCAGGTCACCTGCTGCCCGCTGTACGCGGCCATACGCCCGAGCACGGCCATCATGCAGCTGTTCACCATCCAGTCGCCGTCGTCGACCACCTCACCGGCGCGGATGGCACGGAAGAGCTCGTCGTGCTCGGCCTGATACATGTTGTTGCGCGGACCGTTGGCCGGATACCGCCACAGCACCTTGCCCTCGGGGTCCTTCATCCAGTGGGTCGGTCCCCACCCGTTGATGAAGCACTGCCCCTTGGTGCCGGCGATCCAGTCGGTGTTCTCGAAGTAGCAGTCCGGCTGCTGACGGCAATTGAGGAACGCGCGGCGGCCGTCGGCCCACTCGTACACGATCGCGAAGTGGTCGTAGACATCGCCCCGCTCCGGGATTGCCTCGCGCAGTTGCCGCCCGCCCATGCCCACCGCGCTCTTGGGCGGCTCGTTCCGGAAGCACCAGTTGATCTTGTCGATCGAGTGCACCGCCTGCTCCACGATGATGTCGCCGGAGAGCCAGTTGAAGTGCTGCCAGTTGCGGACCTGGAACTCCATGTCGCTCCAGCCCGGCTTGCGCGCATTGGTGCCGAGCGGCCCCGTGTAGTAGCACGAGTACATCGCCATCGGCGTGCCCAGCGTGCCCTTCTCCAGCTCCGCGAAGGTGGCGCGCTCCGGCGTGCTCCGGCGCCAGCAGAACCCGGAGACGAGGTTGAGCTTCCGCTCGCGCGCCGCCTTCACGCTCTCGACGACGCTGCGGTACCCGGGCGCATCGACGAACATCGGCTTCTCGCAGAACACGTGCTTGCCCGCGGCCACGGTCTCTGCCAGGTGCATCGGCCGGAAGTGCGGCGCGCTGCAGAGGAGAACCACGTCCACGCCCGAGGCGATGGCCGCCTTGTAGCCGTCGAAGCCGGCAAAGCGCCGCTCCGGCGGAACCTGCACGCGATCCTTGGCTTCGTGCTTGTCGAACTGCGCCAGGCAGGCGTCCATGCGGTCCGGGAAGACGTCGGCCACGGCCCAGAGGATCACCCCCGGATCGGCCTTCAGCGCCTGATCGGCCGCCCCGGTGCCGCGGCCTCCGCAGCCGACGAGGGCCACCTTGAGCGGCGGCGCGCCTGCGGCCGGATCCTGCAGGCGCGCGAACGCCGAGGGGGCCACCACCGCCGCCACGCCGGCCGCGGTCCCCGCGGCGACAAAGTCGCGCCGGCTCAGGGCGCCTGGGTCGAATGCATTCGTCACTTGCTCTTCTCCTTGCCGGCATCCCGGCCTTCGTTGCCACCGACCGCTGGACCAGGGCCCGCGCTCGGTCCATCCTCGGTGACCACGCGCATGCCGATGAACGGGCCGTCCACCAGCCACCACACGCTCTTCGGAAACTGCGGATCGCTGTCGTTCCACATGGGCGTCTCCATCACCGGCTCCATCGTGGCCGGGTCGATCGACTCGTCGCGATAGCTGCCACCCATGACGCAGAAGCGACCGTCGCCGGCCACGCACCACTCGGCGGCATTGCCCCAGAGGTCGACCAGACCGATCCGGTCGCCGGGCTTCTCGCCGCATCGATGCGTGCGAACGTCGCTGTCCGCATCCGTCCACGCCACGCGCGGGATGTCGGCGGCCGTCACGCCCGAATGCCG
>JBJOIF010000267.1:0-5988 GCA_046047335.1 Planctomycetota bacterium
GACGACGCCGCAGCGATGGGCCAGGCTGGACCACCCGTGCCGAAGGGTGCCGGCATGTGCCCGATCGACTCCACGAAGACGGACAGCCCGAGCGCGATGGCCACGATCGAGGGGATCGCCACGCGTGCCAAGCGTCCCGCCGGCGCGGCGCCCATCACGATGGCCCGCGAGTCGAGTGCTCGTCCGCACTCCGGGCATTGCGGCGACGACGGCCGAACGCCGGGCCCGACGTTCAGGTCATGGTTGCAGCGTCGGCAGTAGGCGCGGCCCACGGCGCGTGGCCGGCGCAGCACGCGGATCGTGCCGAGCACCCACACCGCTGCACCACCGAGGGCCAGCGCGGCCCCGAGGTCGGGGCGAGCCGCATCCAGCACGGGCCACGGACGCGGATCGACGGTCCGCGCGACGAGGATCCGGGTGCCGTCCGCCGACCATCGCACTTCCACCGAGCCAGTGTCCCGGGTTCGATCGGCACGCGGAAGATCGAGGCCGAGGCGTGCCGTTGGCGTGGCGTCGGTCATGGGTGGTCCCTGGTGGTGGGGTCGATCGGGAGCCGCCACACCCACACCTCGTAGCGCGTGCCGGCCGGGTTGTACATCCGCGGGACCCCGGGCGCCGTGATCGGCGGCGGGGGCGCGAGGGCCATCGCGACGAGGCGGCCGTCGCGCGACGTGCTGGGCCGGTCGTGGAACCCGTGCGGCGCCATGGCCAAGGCCCCGGCCTTGCCCTCAACGCCGGCAACCAGGGGGCCGAATCCGCCGAGGCGCCCGCGCACTTCGGCCCATTCGACCCCTTCGCCGTTCGGGACCGACGCGACGAGCATTGCCTCGTGCGGCGGCTCGATGGCATCCATGGCGTCAAAGCGCAGACTCGGACCAGCCGTGGACGGCACGCACGCGCCGTCCTCCAGCCGAAGGCGGAGCCTCGTCGTCGCGACGAACACCCCGTCCGCAGTGATCTCCGGTGTGAAGTCGCGCCAGAATCCGTCGGTCCACACGCTGGCGGCGCCGTCCGGGCATGCGCGTGTCCCGAACTTGGTGACCGTTTCGCCGCGACCTGCGAAGAAATGGTCGACGGCATCCAGACGGCCGATCGACACGGCGTCCTTGGTGAGGGCGGCCAGGGCCCACGATGCTGGCCCGCCGTCCGGCGTGTCGGCGACCGCGGCGACCAGCATGCGGTGGACCATGACGTTCGAGGGTCCGACCGGTTCGTTCCACGTCACGTCACCCACGGTGCGCACGGGGTCGCGTGCGCCCGGGCGGCAGTCGACCGAGAGCACCCGCGCGCGTTCGACCGAATCGACCAGGGTGTTCCCGTCGACACCGGGCACGCCGACCAACGTGTCGAACGTGACCGTGAGCCGGTTCGAACGGTCCGTCCATCCTTGCATCCGGAAACTGCCCGAACGTGAGGCGCTGAGGGTGACTTCATGCGTCGAGAGCGTCGCGAACTCGGCGACCCGCAACACCCTCGGCGTGGACGTGGGGTCGGGGCGGCGCAGCCATGCGGCGCGCGTGCCGTCGGGCGCCAGCGTGAAGTCCGGGTCGACGTTCGGGCGGTCCTCGACGATTGTCCACTCGGGCGCCGCGGGCCACGGTGTGCCCGTGGCCGGCACTCGCCACACGTCCATCCTCCAGCCGATGGACGGCCGGTAGGGCAGCGGTCGCCAGAGTGGCCATGCGCCCGACACTCGATCAAGGTCCGCCACCGGCCACGTGTCGGTGCGCAGCGCCATCGAGGGTCCGTTGGCGCGGCTCGCGAAGTACCCGATGCCCGTCGCGGCCATGGCGATGGCCGCGAGCACCCACGGCCACGCGTGCGCCGCCTGCATCGCCCGCGTACGACCTCGCATGCGGGCCGTGACCGCCTTGAGCCCGGCTCCGCACTCCGGACAGGCCGTGCCGGGGGCGACGTCGCCGACGTCGTAGTTGCACTTCCTGCAGTACGCGCGCCCCGCGACCTGCGGCCGCTTCACGATGCGACGCGCAAGCCACGCGAGCCAGAGCACGCCGGTCAGCCCCACGGCCAGCGCGACGTCCATGCCATGGGTGTGCCAAAGTGCACCCGGCCCGAGGTCGACCGGGGACCCGATCACCAATCGGCTGCCGTCTTCGCTCCACCGGACGAGCACCGGGAACCCCTGGTCATCCGGCCGCGGCTCCAGCGGGATCCGGACCTCGGGAAGCACGGCCACCGGGGATTCCATGCCGCGCATCCTATGACCGGGCGCATCCGCGCGGTCCATGCCACGGTGGTGCTACGGCGCCGACGCGTCCGCCTTGAGATCCCGCAACTGCCGTTCGTGCAGGTCGGTGATCCCCGAGAACACCACGATCGACCCCATCGCCCCGACGAGGCAGCACAGCATGTCCCACTGCGCGTCCCATGGATCGCCTTGGCTGCCGAGGAATGCATCCGCCGCGTGTCCAAGCGACACGCTCACCCCCCACTCGAGCATCTCAAACAGGGCGCTGAAGGCAAGCGCGCACGCCACGCACAGCACCGGGAGCCACCCTCCGGGTCCCAGCGGGCTGGTGCGCCGGAGCAGTTCGCGAGCGAGGATCGCTGGCACGAATCCCTGCATGAGGTGGCCGAAGCGGTCGTAGTGATTGCGCGAGAGGCCGAGCGCCTCGCGCGCCCAGTCGCCGGCCGGTACGCGTTCGTACGTCCAGTGCGCGCCGGCGAGCAGCGTCAGCGCGTGCGCCACGAGCAGCACCTGCAGGAGCGGCGTGATGCCGCGCCGGGTGGCCACCCACACCGCGATCGGGAGGCCGGCCAGCACCCACGACGCCTCGAGCCACCAGGTGAGCCGGTCCGCCGCCCCCACTCGACTGAGCACCGTGGCGACGACCACCGTGGCGACGAGGACCGTGCCGCGCGCGGATCGACGGCGTCTTGCGCCGGGGGCGTTCATCCGCGTTGGCCTCGCCGGCCCCGGAACTCCCCGCCCTGCGCCTCACGCACCCTTGGGGCCCTTCCAGACCGCGGCGTCGTAGCACGCCCAGAGGTGGCCGATCCACCCGCCGAGGCCGAAGGTGATCACCCAGAGCACGCCGGTCAGCACGAACGCCAGCAGTCCGCGCAGCGCGCGTCCCTGCACCAGTTGGCCGAGGCCGGGGATGAAGAAGCTCGCGATGGCGGCGAGCACGTTGCCGCCGGATCCCTGTCCTGCCATGGGCGTGTCCTCCTTGCGATCACCTTCCGAACGCCGAGCGCACCGTCTCGGCACCGCGCGTGCGGTACTCGCGAGCCATTCCGTCCACGAACGCGTCGAACGGCATCTCGCCGAGGTTCGCCTCGGTGCCGAACGCACGGACGCTGACCGTGCGACCCTCGGCGTCGCGCGGGCCCACCACGGCGAGGTACGGCACCTTCATGTCGCTGGCGTCCTTGACCTTGCCTTGGATGCGGTCGTTCGACTCGTCGATCGAGGCCCGTAGCCCGGCTGCATTGAGCGCGGCGTGCAGTTCGCGCGCGTAGCCCGCGCTCTTCTCGCTGATCGGCAGCACGCGCACCTGCTCCGGGGCCAGCCAGACCGGGAACGCACCCGCGAAGTGCTCGATCAGGCAGCCGACGAACCGCTCCATGCTCCCGAAGGGTGCACGGTGGATCATCACCGGCCGATGCTGCTGGTTGTCCGCGCCCACGTAGTGGAGGTCGAAGCGCTCGGGCAGGTTGTAGTCCACCTGGACCGTCCCCAGCTGCCAGCTGCGGCCGATCACGTCCTTCACCACGAAATCGATCTTCGGACCGTAGAACGCGGCCTCGCCTGGTTCCTCGCTGAAGGGGACGCCGAGCGTGCGTGCGGCCGTGCGGCAGGCTTCCTCGGCCTTGTCCCAGTTGCGGGGGTCACCGACGTACTTGGCGCTGTCCGGGTCCCGGAGCCCGACGCGCACGCGATAGTCGTTCATGCCCAGCGTCCCGAAGATGAGCTTCACCAGGCTCAGGCAGCCGAGCAGCTCGTCGGCCACCTGGTCCTCGCGGCAGAAGAGGTGGGCGTCATCCTGCGTGAAGCCGCGGACGCGCGTCATGCCCCCGATCTCGCCCGACTGCTCCCAGCGGTACACGGTGCCGAACTCGCTCAGGCGCACCGGCATGTCGCGGTAGCTGTGCGGCGCGCTCGCATAGATGCGGATGTGGTGCGGGCAGTTCATCGGCTTCAGCAGGTAGCCGTCGATCTCGCCCTTCTCGAGTCGGTTGGCCAGTTCGCCGCACGTGCAGCCTTCCTTCGCGAGCGCGGCGAGCTGGTCGTGCTCGATGACCGGGGGGTACTGGCTCTCGCGGTAGTAGGGGAAGTGGCCGCTGGTGCGGTAGAGGTCGAGTTTGCCGATGTGCGGCGTGAAGACCTGCGTGTATCCCTGCTTGCGCAGCTCGTCGCTGATGAAGTTCTGCAGCTCCTGGCGCACGATCGAGCCGTTCGGGGTCCAGAGGATCAGGCCCTGGCCGACCATCTCGTCGATGTGGAAGAGCCGGAGCTGCTTGCCGAGCACGCGGTGGTCGCGCTTCTTCGCCTCGTCGAGCTGCGTCAGGTGTGCGGCCAGCTCCTCCTTGGTGGCGAACGCGGTGCCGTACACGCGGGTGAGCCGGTCGAGCGTCTCGTCGCCCTTCCAGTAGCTCGACGCAAGGCTCATCACCTTGAAGGCGCCGATCTTCCCGGTGGAGGGCACGTGCGGCCCGCGGCAGAGGTCCTCCCAGTTCGCGCCGGGGGTGCCGGTGGCGTACCAGGTGAGCGTGGTGCTGCCCGCCTCCCGCGCGCGCTCGGCGTTGTCGACCTTGAACTTGCTCCCCTCGGCGTGCAGCTTCTCCATACCTGCGGCGGCTGGCATTTCGTAGCGCGTGAACGGCCGGTTCTCCGCGATGATCCGCGCCATCTCGGCCTCGATCGCGGGGAAGTCGTCGGTGCTGATCGCCTTGCCGCCCTCAAAGCTGATGTCGTAGTAGAAGCCCGTCTCGAGCGGTGGCCCGTACACGAGCTTCACGTGCGGGAAGAGCTTTTGGATGGCCTCGGCCATCACGTGCGCCGTGCTGTGGCGGATCAGGAAGAGCGCGTCCGCGTCGGGCCCTCCCTCGCGCTTCTTCGGCGTCACGATGGCCAGCGCGCAGTCGCGGTCGAGCACGGTGGCAAGATCACGGAGCTCGCCGTCCACCTTGGCGCCGACGGCGGCCTTGGCGAGGCCTGCGCCAATGGATGCCGCCACCTCCGCGGCGGTGACGGGTGCGCTGAACTCCTTGACGGAACCGTCGGGAAGCGTGATCCGGGGCATGGAGCGGGGGAGGGTACCCCGAAAGCCCCTCCGTCACACCCTCCCGTCCTCCGGGGGTCAGGTGAAGAGGTCGGGCTGTCCCGGCTCGGGGGCCGGGCGCTCCGCGAGGTCGTCGATCTCGCGCTGGAACTCGCCGGCCGAGCTGAACTGGTAGTACTCGCTGGCGAAGCGGATGTAGGCGACGTGGTCGATCGCCCGGAGCTTGTCCGCCACGCGCTTGCCGATCGCCAGGCTGGGGACCTCGCGCTCGTACTCGCGGTGCATCTCCTCCTCGACCTCGCGGACCAGGCGCTCCTTGGCGTCGGCCGGGACCGGGCGCTTTCCGCACGCGGCGGCCAGGCCACGCATGACCTTCTCGGGGTCGAACGGGATGCGCGTGCCGTCGCGCTTCACGACCATCAGTCGTTCTGTGCGTTCGACGCGTTCGTAGGTGGTGAAGCGCTTGCCGCACGCGAGGCACTCGCGGCGGCGGCGGATCGCGTCGCCCGAGTCGCTCGGGCGGCTGTCGGTCACCTTGTCCTTGTCGCGCTCGCAGTAGGGGCAACGCATGGGGCGGGCCCGCTCAGACTTCCTCGATCTCGGCGATCTTCTTGGCGGCCAGCTCCTCGATGCGGGCGGTGAAGCGCTTGGTGAGCTCGTCGATGGATTCCTTGGCGCGCTCGGCCTGGTCCTCGGTGACGCCCGCCTTCTTGTCGGCCAGCAGCGCATCGATCGACTTGTT
>JBJOIF010000268.1:0-2567 GCA_046047335.1 Planctomycetota bacterium
GGTCGAGAAAGAGCTCGGGGCTCATGCTCAGGAGGGCCCGTTCCGGTGTCTCCAGCCACGCGCCGTGCCGTGGACGCGCCGCCTCAAGCGCGGCACCGAGGATCGCGCGCGGCTCGCCCAACCATCGCGCCCGGAACCGTCGCGCCA
This sequence comes from Planctomycetota bacterium, assembly GCA_046047335.1. Taxonomy (GTDB): domain Bacteria; phylum Planctomycetota; class Phycisphaerae; order Phycisphaerales; family SM1A02; genus UBA966. Next base: position 148 of record JBJOIF010000268.1, read on the forward strand.
GGTTGGCCTGGAACAGTTCCCCCGCATGGATCCGTTCGACCGCGTCGGCGACGATGGTGCGATACGCATCCGCATCCATCTCGGGCCTGGGCTCGTCCATCCGGGCGCAGTCGACCTCGCCCGGATCCTCCCGCATGCCGGCCTCCAGTGCCTCCACCAGCCATCCGGCCGACGGCGACGCGCTCCACGTGCCGGTCGCGTGGTCATGGATCAGGTGGTCCGCGCACTCGGCGGCCATGGTGAGCGGCCAGCCGTCGTCCGGCATCCGGCCCGACGGGATCGCCGTGGGTTCGAACACGGCTCCCAGCTCGTAGGCGAGCGATACCACCCACGTGCCCGCCGCGAAGGCCTCCCGCAGGTGCGCCATCGCAACGTCGGCGGTGAACGCCTCGCACACGCGCGACGGGGCGGCGAGCATGGACCAGCGCCCCCAGCGCGCGTCCGGGGTGCCCGTCACGAGCGCCGCCAGCGGGATCTCCCGGGGCCAGCGGGCGATGACCTCGCGCGGGGTCTTGGTCCAGGGAAGGGCGTGCATGGAGTCTCCTTCCGGGGGCATTCCGCCCGCGGATGCTAGGTCGCGTGGGTACCATGTTTGCCCCGCGCACGCGCGGCACTTTCCGCACTCCCGCCGTTCCGTGGCGCCGCGTCGGCGCCGCGCCCGGCGTACGGCGCAGCACCCAAGCCATGGCCAAGAAGCAGAAGAAGAGCGGCTCCAAGTCCTCCGCACCCTCCGCGGGCTCCTCGCCCAAGGGCGGCAAGCCGTCCAAGGGGAAGGGCACGCCGTCCCCGAAGCAGATGGTCTATTGCTTCGGCAAGCGAACCGATGGCAGCGGCAGCGACCGCGCACTGCTCGGTGGCAAGGGAGCGAACCTTGCGGCGATGGCACTGATGGGCCTTCCCGTGCCTCCCGGCTTCACCATCACCACCGAGACCTGCAACTGGTACTACGACAACGGCCGTCGTTTCCCCGACGCGCTCGGCAAGCAGGTGCGCGACGGCATGCGCGCCATCGAGCGAGAGGTGGGCAAGCGCTTCGGCGACCGCCGCGACCCGCTCCTGGTCTCGGTGCGCTCGGGCGCCCGCGACTCGATGCCCGGCATGATGGACACCATCCTGAACCTGGGCCTCAACGACGTGACCGTGGAGGCGCTCAAGCGCGCCACCGGCAACGGCCGCTTCGCCTGGGACTGCTACCGCCGCTTCGTGCAGATGTACGGCGACGTGGTGATGGGCGTGCAGAAGAAGTCGGAGATGGACCATGAGCCCTTCGAGGAGGTGATGGACGGCCTCAAGCGCGAGGTCGGCGTCTCCGAGGATGTGCAGCTCTCCGAGGACCACCTGAAGAACCTGGTGTCGCGCTTCAAGGACCTGGTGCGCCGCTGGACCGGCAAGGCGTTCCCCGAGGATCCGATGAAGCAGCTTGAGGGGGCGATCGCCGCCGTCTTCGGCAGCTGGAACAACGACCGCGCGATCGTCTACCGCAACAAGTACAAGATCCCGCACGAGTGGGGCACCGCGGTCAACGTGCAGGCGATGGTCTACGGCAACATGGGCGACGACTGCGCCACCGGCGTGGCGTTCACCCGCGACCCGGCCAACGGCGAGAACGTCTTCTACGGCGAGTACCTGGTCAACGCCCAGGGCGAGGACGTGGTGGCCGGCGTGCGTACGCCGCTGCCGGTCGCGCACATGGCCAAGGACAAGTTGCTCGGCAAGAGCTTCAAGCAGCTCGAGAAGGTCCGCAAGACGCTGGAGAAGCGCTTCGGCGACGTGCAGGACTTTGAGTTCACCATCGAGCGGAAGAAGCTGTGGATGCTGCAGACGCGCAACGGCAAGCGCACCGCGCTCGCCTACGTCCGCATCGCCCACGACATGGTGCGCGAGGGACTGATGACCCCCGAGCACGCGATGAAGAGCGCCGACCCCGAGGCGATGAACCAGCTCCTGCAGCCGGTCTTCGAGCGCGGCGCCTACGAGTCCGCGCGCAAGGCGGGCCGCATCCTCACCAAGGGACTCCCGGCCGGACCGGGTGCGGCCTGCGGCGAAGTGGCCTTCAGTGCGACCCGCGCCGAGGAGCTTGCGCGCCAGGGCAAGCACGTGGTGCTGGTCCGCATCGAGACGAGCCCCGAGGACCTGCGTGGCATGATCGCGGCGGACGGCATCCTCACCACCCGCGGCGGCGTCTCCAGCCACGCGGCGCTGGTTGCCCGGCAGATGGGCAAGGTGTGCGTGGCGGGCGCCGGCGAGATCGCCATCGACTACCACGCGGGCACCATGACCTGCGCCGGCCGCACCCTGCGCGAGGGCGACTTCCTGTCGATCAACGGCACCACCGGCGAGGTGATTGAGGGCCGCATTGACACCGCCGACAGCGAACTGAAGCAGGTGCTCGTCGCGGGCACGATGAAGCCGCGCGACAG
>JBJOIF010000269.1:0-2892 GCA_046047335.1 Planctomycetota bacterium
CACCGCGACGCGCCAGTTCCGAATCATCACCAGGCGTCCATCGTCGAGCACCGGCACCACGGTCACGGCACCCGGATGGCGCACCACCTCCCGCTCGTGCGCATGTCCGGCGGCATCGCGATAGGTCACGCGCTCGACCCCGAACACGCGACCCCGCTCCAAGAGCGTCTGCCGTGATTCGAGGCATGGGTCAGGCATGGCCGTGGCTCTCGCGAAGGCCGCGCGGCGCCGCCCACGAGGACGGCGCCGCGCGAACCGGACTCAGCGACCCGAGGTCTTGGCGCGCGCCGGCGCCTTGCCCGCGGCCTTGGGCGCGTTCTTCGGGGCCTCGGCGCGGACGACGGCGTCGGAGACGGACGGCGCGTCGTGACCCGTCACGATCACCTCGACGCGCCGGCTGCGGTCCTTTGATGCTTCGGGCCGGTCCGGCCCGAAGCTCATCAGGCCCATGTGCGAGGCCGGCACGCCCTTGCGCCCGAGGTACGCATGCACCGCATACGCGCGCTCGAAGCCGAGGTGATAGTTGGACGTGAACGCGGTGCGCCGGATGGGATCGGTGTCGGTGTGCCCGACCACCAGCACCTCACGGGTGCCGTACTTCTCCTTCACGGTCGACGCGATCCGGTCCAGGGAACGCCGGGCTCCGTCCTTGAGCCCGGCCTTGCCGGAGTCGAAGAGCAGGCTGTTGGAGATGGTGAGGTGAATGTCCTCGCCCTTCACCGTGGCCTCCACGCCCTCGATGCCGCGGAAGTCGTTCGCGTCCGCCACCTCCACGACCTCCGCAGACTCGGCGACGGGCGCCGGGGCGGCCGCGCGGCGGGTGCACTCCGCCAACTGCTCCTCGAGCGAAGCGTTGGTCTGCTCAAGGCGGCTCAGCTGCTCGCCCATCGAGTTGAGGCTGTCGTTCTTCGCCTCGAGCTGCTTGGCCAAGTCCTCGTTCTGCTGGAGGAGGTCGGCCTGCGCGGCCTTCTGGCTGTCGTTGCAACCCACCAGCGCCGCGGAGAGCGCAAGGGCGGGCAGGCACAGGATGCGGAGGGATGCCATCGTGTCGAGTCCTTTCGAGTTCGCGATCGCCCGGCCCGAGCCGGACCCGCGCATCCATGCGCGGCCCACTCATTGCAGCAGGATTCCCACGCCGTGTAAAGGGCGACCGCTTACGGCTGGGGAGCGGCGCCCGGCCGGGCCATCAGGAGCAGCACCGAGGCGATGACCACCACGAAGGCCAGCATGCGCAGGATGCGCGCCACCGCGGTCCGGGGTCCGGACCCCTCCTCGAGCTTCGCGCCGACCGCCACGGACCCCGCCACGCAGGTGCCGACCAGCACCCCGGCGACCACCCACCCCGCCCCCGGCGACGCCGGACCGGCCAGGATCCAGGCCACCACGGCGGCCACGGGAAGCAGGACCGCGGCAGCGACTGCCGCAGCCGCTCCGCCACGCCCGAGCCGCGCCGCCACCGCACCCAGGACCGCCAGGGCGGCCGCCAGCGCAAGCGCCCCGCCCGGGGACTCGCGAGCGCGGTCCGCGGCCACCCCCATGGCCGCCAGGATGCCCCCGACCGCAGAGCGAAGCACCGGGTGCCCGAAGAACGCCAGCACCACTCCGGCAGCCAACGAGGGCCCGAATGGGATTCTCCACGGCGCCGCCCGCGCCAGGTTGATCACCCAGGCGGCCAAGCCGACGAACGGCGCCACCAAGAAGCCGGCCACCGCCACGGGCCAGCCAAATGTGGCGCCACCGGCCGCCATCAGGTGGACGTCGCCCATGCCCATGGCCTCGGTGTCCAGGAGAAGCGTCGCCACCAGACGCAGGGCCCACACGATGGCACCACCGACGATGAACCCGGTGGCCACCGCGAAGAGGGCGCCCAACCATCCGGGCATCGCTTCCGGCGACGCCAGGTGGCCCGACCACAGCCATCCCAGCCCGCCGAGGAGCACCGCTGGCCCGAGGAACGCGGCCTCCTTGAGCATTTCGCGCCGCGCATGCGGGTAGTCGGCGAATACGTCGTCCGGCGACGCCAGGTACTGCTCGTAGTCGGCGAAGGACCGCGGCAGGACACCCGACCAGAGCAGCACCCGTCCGATGAATAGGCCGCCCATCGCTCCCGCCGCCGCCACGCAGACCGGCCATGGTGGGGTCGCCAGCGGGAACGGGGCGTTGCCCTCGCCCGCCACCAGCGAGGCGAGTGGCCATCCCACGAACGCCACGGCGCTCATCCACGTGGGGATCGCCACCGGGATCAGGCACGTGCGCAGGTCGCTGAGCGTCATCGCCGACAACGAGCCCAGTCCCCAGAACAGCACCAGCAGCGCCGGCACCGACCGCATGGCGTGCTCGCGCCACCATCCCTCGCCCACCGCGTGCCAGTAGCCGCCCGGCACCGGCAGGTACAGCACCGCGTAGGCGCCCGCAAACAGCAGCCCCACCGCCACCTCCGACACGAGGTATCGCGCGGGAATGCCGACGCCGCATGCGGCGCATCGCCCGCGCAGGAACAGGTACCCCACGATCGGAAGGTTGTGCCGCCACGGCAGCCGGAACCCGCACGTGGGACACCGCGACGGGGGCGACACCACGCTGAGCCCTTGGGGCATCCGCCACGCCACCACGTTGACGAAACTGCCCACGCACGCTCCCAGCGCGAACACGAACGCCACCATGATGGCGGCCGGCAGGGAGATGACCAGGTCGGCCCAGTGCATGACGCCGTCGTTGGCTCCGAGGCGTGCGGGAATCAGAACGGCGGGTCCGCGGGCCGCGGATCCTGACCCGCGTCGAGGTCGGCGGCGCCGATCGCTTCGATCCGCTGCTCGGCCTGCTCCAGGATCTGCCTGCAGCGCCGGACCAGCGCATCGCCGCGCGCATACTCGCGCAGCGTGTCCTCGAGTG
>JBJOIF010000270.1:0-3738 GCA_046047335.1 Planctomycetota bacterium
GATTCCGAGAGCGGACGGCGGCGCGACGGCACCGCGATGCCGCGGCGTCCGGAGAGGTACGCGCCCGTCAGCGAGTCGGGGTTCGCCGCCACCGCGTCGACGGTGCCTTGCGCCACGACGCGCCCGCCGTGGCGGCCAGGCCCCGGACCGACGTCCACCAGGTGGTCCGCCGCGCGGATGACGTCCTCGTCGTGCTCGACCACGAGCACCGTGTTGCCGATGTCCGCGAGCCGACGCAGGGTGGCGAGCAGGCGGTCGTTGTCCCGCTGGTGCAGGCCGATCGTTGGTTCGTCGAGCACGTAGGCCACGCCGACGAGCCCGCTGCCCACCTGGGTGGCCAGCCGGATGCGCTGCGCCTCGCCGCCCGAGAGCGTGCCCGACGACCGGTCGAGGGTGAGGTACCCGAGACCGACGCTCGCCAGGAACCCCAGCCGCGCATCGATCTCCTTGAGGATCGGCTCGGCGATCGTCCGCTGCATCGGCGCGAGCTCCAGGCTCGCGAAGAAGCCGAGCGCGCGCTCGATGCCCATGGCCGTGGCGTCGGCGATGCTCGCGTTCAGTGTGCCGCTGCGCACCTTCACCGCCAGCGCGGCGGGCCGCAGCCGGCGTCCCGCGCAGGCGGGGCAGGGTGCGGCGCTCATGTAGGCGAGCAGCCGCTCCTTGACGAACTCGCTCTCGCTCTCTTCGAAGCGGCGCTTGAGGTTCGGCAGGACGCCCTCGAACTTCCCGCCGAGCGCCTCGCGCTCCTTTTCCGGGATGCCGTTCATCAGGTAGCCGCGCACCTTGGCGGGCAGTGCGTCGAACGCGACCGACGGCTTCAGCTTGAAGAACCCGCCGAAGTTCCGGAGCGCCCGCGCGTAGAACATGTTCATGCGCGGGCCGTTGCGCCGCCACGGCTCCACGGCCTCGGACCACGGCACCGACGGGTCGGGAACCACGAGCGACGGATCGAATTCCTGCACGTGCCCCAAGCCCGCGCACGTCGGGCACGCCCCCTGCGGGCTGTTGAAGCTGAAGAGCCGCGGCTCCAGCTCCTCGAGCGCACACTCCGGGTGCTCGGGGCAGCTGAAGCGCTCGCTGTAGCGGTGCTCGGCCCATGTCCCGTCCGGTCGCTCCTGGAGCACCAACAGGTTGCCCTCGCCGAGGCGGAGCGCGGACTCCACGCTCTCGGCGATTCGCTGGCGGTCGTCGGCGCGGGCGACCACGCGGTCCAGCACCGCCTCGATGTCGTGCATCTCGTAGCGACCCAGCCCCAGCGGGTTCTCGCCGCCGGCCTTCAGCGCCTCGCGCACGTCGATCACCGTGCCGTCCACGCGCGCACGGACCAGTCCTTGCTTGGCGAGCGCCTCCAGCACCTCCTTGTGGAAGCCCTTCTTGCGCCGGACCACCGGGGCGCAGAGCATCAGCCTCGCGCCTTCCTCGGCAAGCAGCGCATCGACGATCTGCGTGGGGGCGGTGGCCCGGATCGGCTTGCCGCACGTGTGGCCGCGCTCGTCGACGTGCCAGCACGTGGGCGTGCCGCAGCGCGCGAACAGCAGGCGCAGGTAGTCGTAGATCTCCGTGGTGGTGGCGACGGTGGAGCGCGGGGTGTGCCCGCCGCCGCGCTGCTCGATGGCGATGGTGGGCGGGAGCCCCTCGATCGACTCCACGTTGGGCTTCTGCATCTGGTCGAGGAACTGCCGCGCGTAGGCGGACAGGCTCTCCATGTACTTGCGCTGTCCCTCGGCGAAGATGGTGTCGAAGGCGAGCGAGCTCTTGCCGCTGCCGGAGACCCCGGTCATGACCACCAGGCAGTCGCGCGGGATGTCGATGTCGACGCCCTTGAGGTTGTGCTCGCGGGCCCCGCGCACTCGGATGCATCGGGCCGGGGCATGGGCCGGCCCGGCGGCGGGGGTGGTGGTGCGGCGCGCCATGGGCAGTCCGCAAATATAGGCGTGGTAGGGGCTTGGGAGGCCTGCTGGCGGGCGGGGACCCGTTCGGGTGCGGGAAATGTGCGTCCTCGGCCCGGTGGCCGCCGAATGGTGAGGGGTCCGATGCTCCCCTCCGCCGCCCGCACCCCGGTCACGTCCGCCCGCCGCACCGCCGCGGGCACGGGACCGGCGTCCCCGGCGCCAGGCACAATTCGGCGCGGTCCGCCACCGGCCCGCGAGGAACTGGCGTGGATGCGCGCCGCCGCGCGCCGCATGGTGCTGCACGCGCGGGTGCCTTCGATGCCGCGGTTGCCTTCCATGCGCTGAGGGCGCCCGGCCCTCGCCGGAGCTATCGCTTCCCCTTCTTCCCTCGCCCCGCGCGCGTCCCCGGCATGCCCGCCTTCGGTCGCGGCTTCTCCTCCTCGACGGGCTCCTCGGCCATGCCGTCGATCTCGGGGAGCGCGTTCACCTTCTTGAGCTGGTCTCGCAGCCGTGCGGCCTTCTCGAACTCGAGCGCGCCGGCGGCGGCCAGCATCTCCTCCTCGAGCTCGCGCATTGCCTCGGCCTTGTCGAAGCGCTTCGGCTCCTTCGCGCCCACGGCCTCGCGCTCGGTGCGGTTGGCCCGGATCTCGAGCTCGATGCCGGAGCGGATCGCCTTCACGATCGTCTCGGGCGTGATGCCGTGCTCGGCGTTGTACGCCAGCTGCTTCGCGCGGCGGCGCTCGACCTCGTCGATCGCGGCCTTCATCTCGGGCGTGACCTCGTCGGCGTACATCACCACCTCGCCGCCCGCGTTGCGCGCGGCGCGGCCCATGGTCTGGATAAGGCTCGACCGGCTGCGCAGGAACCCCTGGGTGTCGGCATCCAGGATGCACACGAGGCTCACCTCGGGAAGGTCGAGGCCCTCACGCAGCAGGTTGACGCCCACCAGCACGTCGAACTCGCCCTCGCGCAGCTCCTTGAGGATGGCGATGCGGTCGAGCGTCTCGATCTCCGAGTGCAGGTAGCGCACGCGCACACCGTTGCGGTGGAGGTACGTGGTCAGGTCCTCGCAGAGTCGCTTGGTGAGCGCCGTCACCAGCACGCGCTCACCGCGCGCGGCGCGCTCCTTGGCGCGTTCGAGGAGGTCGGGCACCTGCCCGCGCGCGGGCAGCACCGTGACGGCCGGGTCCACCAGGCCGGTCGGGCGGATCACCTGCTCGGCGACCACGCCGTGGCACTTCTCGAGTTCGTACGGTCCGGGCGTGGCGCTCACGTAGATGACGCTCGGGACGATCTCCTCGAACTCCTCGAAGCGCAGTGGCCGGTTGTCGAGCGCGCTCGGCAGCCGGAACCCGTGGTCGACGAGCACCTCCTTGCGCGCCTTGTCGCCGAAGTACATGCCGCGCACCTGCGGCAGCGTCACGTGGCTCTCGTCCACCACCACCAGCCAGTCGTCCGGCTCGCGGTTCGGGACGCGCCGAAAGTAGTCCATGAGCGTCCACGCGCGTGCGCCGCGCGGCCGGCCGTCGAAGAATCGGCTGTAGTTCTCGATGCCGCTGCAGTAGCCGGTCTCCTGGATCATCTCCAGGTCGTACTTGGTGCGCCCGAGCAGGCGCTGCGCCTCGAGCAGCTTGCCCTCGGCGCGGAGTTCGGTGACGCGCGCGTCGAGTTCCGCGCGGATCTCGTCCACCGCGCGCTTCATCTGCTCCTCGGGCATCATGTAGTGCACCGCGGGGAAGATCCACGCGCGCGATTCCTCGCTGAGCACCTCGCCACTCACGGGGTCGAAGAGCTCGATCGACTCCACCTCGTCGCCGAAGAGCCCGATGCGGATCGCGTGCTGCTC
>JBJOIF010000271.1:0-10885 GCA_046047335.1 Planctomycetota bacterium
CCCAGGGCTCCTCCGCCGGGCCGAGGGTCTCCTGCGGCGGCCGTCTCCCGATCCTCGGGCCGTCGAGGCCCTGGAACGCGACGTGCAGCGCTCGGCCGAGCGGCGTTCGGCGCGCCTGGCCGCGCGGCCTGCGGTCCACTATCCCGACCTGCCCGTGGCCCACGCGCGCGAGCGCATCGCCGAGGCCATGCGCTCGCATCAGGTGGTGGTGGTGGCGGCGGACACTGGCTCCGGCAAGACCACCCAGCTGCCCAAGATCTGCATCGAGGCCGGTCGTGGGATCGAGGGCTGCATCACGCTGACTCAGCCCCGCCGCATCGCCGCGCGGAGCGTGGCGGCGCGGATTGCCGAGGAACTGGGCGTCCCGCTCGGCGGAGCGGTGGGATTCAAGGTGCGATTCGACGACCGCACGGCCGCCGGTTCCCTGGTGCGCGTCGTGACCGACGGCGTGCTCCTCGCCGAGATCGAACGGGACCCCCGTTTCCTGCGCTCGGACACGATCATCATCGACGAGGCGCACGAGCGGAGCCTCAACATCGACTTTCTCCTCGGGTTCCTGCGCCGGCTGCTGCCGAGCCGCCCCGACCTGAAGGTGATCGTCGCGAGTGCCACCATCGATGTCGATCGTTTCAGCCGCCACTTCGGTGGGGCGCCCGTGGTGGAGGTGGGCGGGCGGACGCACCCCATCGAGGTCCGCTGGCGGCCCGATCCCGATCCGACCGCCGAACGCACGCCCGCCGAGCACGCCGTGCGCGGCATCGAGGAGTGCGTGGCCGATGGCCCAGGGGACGTCCTGGCGTTCCTTCCCGGCGAACGGGACATCCTGGATGCGCTGGACATGCTCGGCCGGATGCCGGCGATGGCGGGTGCAGAGCTGCTGCCGCTCCACGCGCGCATGCCCGTGGCCGACCAGGACCGCATCTTCCGGCCCTCCGGTCGGCGGCGTGTGATCCTGGCCACCAACGTGGCGGAGACCAGCGTCACGGTCCCCGGCATCCGATTCGTGGTGGACGTTGGACTGGCGCGGCTCTCGCGCTGGTCGGGGCGGTCCCGGGTGTTGCGGCTGCCCATCGAGCCAGTGTCGCGCGCCTCGGCGCAGCAGCGGGCGGGTCGGTGCGGCCGGACCGGTCCCGGCATCTGCGTACGCACCTACTCCGAGGAGTCGTTCGACGCGCGTGACGCCTTTACGCCGCCCGAACTGGTCCGCAGCAACCTGGCGAGCGTCATCCTGCAGATGAAGGCGCTCGGGCTCGGCCAGATCGACCGCTTCCCGTTCATCGATCCACCCGGGCCCCGAGCCATCGCGGAGGGGATGGAGACGCTGGTGGAACTCGGTGCCATCGATGGCCGGGGCGCGCTGACGCCCGATGGGCGCAGGATGGCCGCCATGGGGGTTGACCCTCGCCTGGCCCGACTCGTGCTGGCGGGCCAGCAGGAAGGGGCGCTGGCCGAGGCCACGGTGCTGGCCGCGGCGCTGTCGATCCAGGATCCTCGCGAGCGCCCAGCGGCGCACGCTGGGATAGCCGATCTCGCCCACGCCGCGTTCCAGGATCCGGAGGGGGACTTCCTGTCGATCCTGAAGCTGTGGCGCAGGTGGCGCGCGGAGTCCGCAGCGCTCGGATCTTCGGCGCTCCGGCGGTGGTGCCGAACGCACTTCCTCTCCCATCAGCGCCTACGCGAGTGGTCGGAACTCCACGAGCAGCTGCGGTCCATGCTCGCGGAGCGCATGCGCGTGCGCGTGCCGCCGCTGCCGGACACCAGCGATCCCGCCCGGGTTCATCGCGCGGTGCTCGCCGCGTTCGTCTCGCAGGTGGGGTTCCGCGGCGAGGATGGCGAGTACCGCACCGCAAACGGCACGCGCTTCGTGGCGTTTCCCGGATCGGTGCTGGCGCGGCGCGCACCGGCCTGGCTCGTGGCGGCCGAGGTCGTGGAGACCTCGAGGCGCTTCGGTCGCGTACTCGCGAAGGTCCAGGGCGACTGGGTGGAACGCGTCGCGCCGCACGTGGTTCGTCGGATCCGCAGCGAGCCGCACTGGGTGCGGTCCACGGGGCAGGTGGCCATCTGGGAGCGGGTGCAGTTCGGTGAGCTCACCGTGGTCGCCCGCCGTCGCGTGCCCTACGGTCCCCTGGATCCGGAGGGCGCGCGCAACATCTTCATCCAGTCGGCGCTCGTGGACGGGGACGGCGACCTCGAGGCGCCGTTCGTCTCCCACAACCGCGCCCTGCGAGAGCGGGTGGAGGCCATGGAGGCCAAGCGGCGCGAACGCGGTCTGCTGGTGGATGGGGAGGCGCGCTTCGCGTTCTTCGATGCGCGCGTGCCCGAAGACATCCACAGCATGCCTGCATTTGAGCGTTGGAGGCGCCGGGCTGAAGCCACCGAGCCGACCGTGCTCTTCATGCAGGCCTCCGACATCCTGGCCGGCGATCCCGACCCGGACCTTGCGGAGCGGTATCCCGACCGGGCGCTGCTTGGGGCGGGGGCACAGGCCGAACTGCGGTACCGCTGGGAACCGGGCAGCACGGCCGACGGGGTGCACGCGCGCCTCGGCATCGAGGACCTCTGGTCAGTGGATGCAGAACGGCTGGAGTGGCTGGTGCCTGGACTGCTTCCGCAGGCGATCGAGCACCTGGTGCGCTCGCTTCCCAAGGGGCTGCGGACGCGCTTCTTCCCACTGCAGGACCTGGCCCGCGACGCGGCGTCTGCCCTGCCGTTCGGCGAGGGAAGCCTCCGCCGCCGGCTGGCGGAGTACCTCTCGTTGGTCGGCGCGACGGAGATCCGTCCGGAGATGTTCGATCTGGGGCGCCTGCCGCCGCACCTGAGGCTGCATGTCGAGGTCGTGGATGGTGCGGGGGCCGTGGTGGCGCGGGGCGACGACGTCACGGCGTTGCGTCAGCAATTGGCGCCGGTGCGGGCGGCCGACCGCGAGTCGCTGTGGCGCGCCGCCTTTGGTCCGGCGTGGGACTCGCGCCTGGTGCGGGGATTCGACCTGGAGGAGCTGCCGGAGCGCCTGGAGGCGACGGATCCGCTTGGCCGGCGGGCCGTGGCGTTCCCGGCGCTCGTGGACACGGCCGACGGCGTGCGACTGGTGCTGTGGCCGGATCCGGTCGAGGCCGAGCGCATCACCCGCGGCGGCATGCGTCGGCTCTTCGCCGAGGCGTGCCGGGACGCGTTGCGGCATCACCTGGAGTACGCACCGGGGTTCGAGTCGACGGCACTGCTGGCGGTGGGCGTCACGGGTGGCAGCGGCCGCGACTGGCGTGCGGCCATGGAGCTGGCGCTCGCCGGGGCGGCCTTCGTCGACGGCCGGCCGATTCCACGCACGCCCGCGGCGTTCGATTCCCGAATGACCACGGGTGCGCCCGAACTTCCGGACTTGGCGCGCCACCTCGTCGAGGACTCGCATCGGATCCACGCACGCGCCGCCCGTGCCCGGCGTGCGATCGATGGCGCGGTGCCGCCGTCGTGGCGTGAATCCGTGGAGGACATCCGGACGCAACTTGCCCGGTTGGCGCCCGTCGACGCCGTGGCCCGGGTGCCGGCGGAGGCGCGGTCATCGCTGTGCCGCTGGATCGACGCCATCGCCATCCGGGCGGAGCGGCTTCGCACCGCCGGCCCCGAGCGCGATCGCGAGTGCATGGCCATGGTCCGTCGCTGGGAAGATGAACTGGTTCGGGCGGAGGCCGCCGCCAGCGGGGGCCACGACGCCGCATTGGACGCGTTTCGCGGATTGCTCGAGGAGTACCGGGTCAGCCTGTTCGCCCAGGAGCTTGGGACGCGCGTTCCGGTGAGCGAAGTGCGCCTCGAGCGCGCGTGGCGCGATCGTGGCGTCAGTTCGACCAGTTCCCCAGGAGCACGCCCAGGTCCTGGCCGTTGACGACGCCATCGCCGTCGAGGTCGGCCGGTGAGCCTGCCGACGGCCCCCAGGCGCCGAGCAGGATGCCGAGGTCCTGGCCATTCACCAGCCCGTCGCCGTTCAGGTCGCCGACCACGGCGATGGGCCCGAGCGTGCCGTCGGCGTTGAGCCGCTGGCCCACGACGTCGGATGCACCGGAGCCACCCGACTGCCAGACGAAGGCCGCCCACGCGGGCGTTCCGGCCATGGACACCAGCGCCGGTCGACCGATCTCGGACGAAGCGCTCAGCGCCACCGGAGCCTACCAGCGGGCGTTGCCGGCCTCGTCAAAGGACTGTGCCCACGCCTGGTCCTGCGCAAAGGCTGCCGAGCGGGTCCACGTGAAGGTCGGGGCGCCGCCCACCATCGCCGCGCGCGCCTGCGTCACGGAATACGCAGTGGCGAGGGGCTCCAGTGCCACGCCCGCGTTGCCCAGGAGGCGCGTGCCCGCCTCGTCGAAGGACTGCATCGCCGCGCCGTAGATGCTGCTGTTGGGAACATGCTCGGCCCATGCGCAATGGACCTGACGCCGTGCCATGTCCAGGGTCACGCCCGGATCGACGCGTTCGATGTTGGCCGTCGGGGTCACGGTGGCGCCGTTGGCGCCGAAACGCAGCGTGCCGTTCGGAGCCACCCACTGCACGGCGCACTGCAGCGGACTGCTCGTGTACCAGGCGAACACCGCGCCGCCTTCGCCATCGGCCACGAACGTCGGGAAGTTCCCGAACTGCAGTGACCCGGTGCTGAAGACGCGTGTGTTGGTGGTTGCCCAGAGCGGCGCCCCCGCCTCAGAGAACTTCTGTGCCTGCAGCGTCTTGGCGCCGGTGAACGTCGTGTAGCGCACCACGGACGCAATCACCGAGCCGCCATCGCCGGGCTGCAGGTCGCTGAGGATCGTGGTCGCCGTGCCGTCCGTCACCGTGGCCGGTGCAGCCCACGCAAACGTCCCATCCGCATTGAGCCGGAGCACCTTCGCCCGGTTCCCCTCGGTCCATCCGGCCACGGCGGCCCCGTCGCCGGTCCGGCCCGCCTTCGGGGCGTTCACGGAACTCGAGCTCGACACCGTCACGCCAGTCGGTCCCCACAGGAGCGCGCCGTCCGCCGAGATCGCCTGCGCGATGATCCGCAGTCCGCCCGCGTCCGCGCGGGTCACCATCACGGCGTTGCCCGCGGCGTCGATGGTCAGGCCGTAGTCCTCGGTGCTGCTGAACGAGGTGTCGAGCACCTGCACCCCGAGCCCGGGCCAGACCGGGCGTCCCGTGGCGTCGAAGCGCTGGACCCACGGGTCGTACCCTCCGGCGCGGTTGTCGTACCAGGCCATGTAGAAGCCCCCCGCCGGAATCGGCACCACCTTCGGCTGCACCTGCTCGCTGGGGCCCGAGGCCAGCGGTGCGGGGGTGGCTGCATCGGCCGTGAACTGGGCAACGGCAGGACTGACCGCCGCTGCCATGGACAGGGTGGCGGTCAGGGCGGCGGGGTGGCGAGGCAGGGGCATGGGGCCAAGTATGGCACGGCCTCCGGACGTTGCCACGTGGCGCTTCCCGGTTCGCCCGGGAACGGCGACCGCCATGCCCTCGGGCGACCCGGTCGATCCCGGACAAGTGGTCCTTGCTTTCGCCGTTCTCCGGCCTATCTTGCCCGGTGTCCGGTGGATACAGCCGCGGGCCCGTGGAGCGGGACTCTCACGTGGGGTGGGGTCCCGAGTCCGGGCCCGCGCTGGCTTTTCCACGACCGCCAGTGCTCCGGGCCGCCGTCACGGGCTTGCCTTGCGCTGGGCGCGCTCCTCGTCGCGGACCGCACGCTGGATTCCCCGTCGGGTCCGCCAGATGTCCCAGATCAGGCCCATGGACAGGAATCCGGCAAGCAGGAAGCCTCCGAGCCCCAGCGTTCCCACGATCGAGGCCTCGTCTCCGCGAGTGCTGTGGATCAGTACCGCGCTCGCCACCAGCAACGCGCTGATGAGGAGCGCGTACGCCACGGTCGTCGCGGTGTGTTCCACCGACATGCGGAACCGCTCGATGCCCTCGACGTGGAAGTTGACCTTGGCCTCGCCGAGCCGCAACTTGCGGAGGATCCCATTGACCTGCTTGGGCAGCGAATCCACCAGCTCGGCGTAGCTGAAGAGCGTGTTGAGTACGCGCTTGGAGAGTGCCTTGGGCGAGTAGCGGTCATTCACCAGCTTGAAGATGAATGGCTTGGCGGCCTCGATGATCTCGTAGTCGGGATCGAGGTCGCGCGCCACGCCCTCAATGGTGCCCATTGCCTTGATGAGCATCACCATGTCCGCCGGGCAGCGCACCTTGTAGTCCCGGAGGATGGAATAGAACTTGTCGAGCACGCCGGCGATGTCGATCTCCGCGATTGGCTTGCCGACGAACTGGTCGACCACCTCCTGGACGTCGTCCAGGAGCGCGCGTTCATCGATCGAGTCGGGCTCGACGTTGCCGAGCCGCATCGCCGCGCGCATCACCATGCGTGCGTCGCCCGTGGCCACGCCGAACACCAGTTCCGCGATGCGTTGACGCGCGTCGGCGCCGATGCGGCCCACCATGCCGCAGTCGATGAAGGTGACGCGCCCGTCGTCATGGACGAAGATGTTGCCCGGGTGCGGATCGGCGTGGAAGAAGCCGAGCTCGAGTGTCTGGCGGAACACCGCCCGGGCCCCGTTGGCGATGATCGCCTGCCGGACCTCGAGCGGGAGCGACGAGTAGGGGGTCCGCGCCAGGAGCCGTCCCTTGACGCGCTCGATGGTCAGGATGCCCGGGGTGGTGGCCTCCCAGTACACGTGCGGGAAACTGACGCCGGGATCCTCGGCGAACGAGCGGCGCATGCGGTCGGTGGAGCGCGCCTCGATGGTGAGGTTGGTCTCGCGGCGGAGTTCCTCGCGGAACTCCTCGACGATCTCGGTGGGGCTGAAGCCCGACTGCGCGAGCCGTTCCTCCGTGAGCCGGGCCACGAAGGCCAACGCTTCCATGTCGGCCTCGATCTGGTCGGAGGCGTCCGGGCGCAGCAACTTGATGACGACGTCGCTCCCGTCCTTCCACACGGCCGAATGCACCTGGGCCATGCTTGCGGCGGCCAGCGGCTCCGGATCGATCCACTGGAAGAGTTCGTCGGTGCGACCCTTCAGCTGCTCGTCCAGCGCGGCGCGGACCCGGTCGAAGGGGATCTTTGGGCAGTCGGCCTGGAGCTTGGCGAACTCGTCCGCCAGGGAATCCGGGATGAGGTCGCGGCGGGTGGAGAGGATCTGGCCGATCTTGATGAAGGTGGGCCCGAGTTCCTCCATCGCCTTGCGCAGGCGGATCTCGAACGGCGCACTGGACAGGTCGATGGTGCCGTCTCGGCTGTACAGCCAGTCCGCATTGGCCCGGCGCAGCGGGGCGAAGCCGCTCTTGGCCACGAAGCTGGCGAACCCGTACCGGGCCAAGACGCCGATCACTTCCCGGTAGCGCTGGGCGTTCTTCAGGCGCCGCGCGATCGGGATTTCCATGCCGCTGGTCATCCGCGCATCGTATTCGCGCCCGGGACGCTCAGCGGAAGGCCGAGATCCGGCGGATCGCCGCCTGCGCCTGCGGGGGTGCTCCACGAGCGGCGTCCTCCAGCGCGCCCGGCTCGCGCCGGGCCTCCGGCAGGAGCTTGCCGAGGTGTGCATCGAGGGCGAACTTCCACCGCTTGAAGAACGCCTCGAGCTCGTGGCGGTTGAAACGGCTCATCGGGTCGTCGAGGCCGCTTTGGGCGATGGCCCATTCGATCAGCTTGCCAGGCGCATCGAAGCGGTACAGCGCCAGCGTGTTCTGCAGCCGGCGCCGAAGCGGCATGAAGGGATCCGTGGCCGAATCCGGCAGCGCCACCATCAGGTCCTCGGGGCGCCGCTTGGAGATCTCGCCCAGCCAGCCGGAATCGGCCTGCGCATGGAGGTCGGCCAGGGTTGGGCGGGCGCCGATCTCCGGTCCGGCATCCACGTGCTCGAGCTCGGCCATGCTCGCCAGCACGGTCTTCTCGCCGGCGGTCGGGAAGCGAATCCAGATGCGCCGGTCGGGGCGGCCATCCCGCGTGATCACCTCGATCTTGGTGATCGTGCCCGTGCCCCATTCGGGACGCTTGCCGTGGCGAACCTTCTCGCCGATCTTGAACGACGTGGTCTGCATCGAGTGCCGGGGTCCGTGGATGCCGGGACGGGTCGTGTGCGGCGTCGGCCGCCTCCCCCCGTGGCATGGATCCTTCCGGGAACGCGTACAGTGTACCGGATGAGCCGAACCGTCACCGTGGCGTTCCTCGGGGACATCAATGGGGCCCCTGGAAAGGCTGGTCTGGAGCGGCTCCTCCCGGCCCTCCGCGATCGCTGGCAGCCGCAGGTGGTGATCGCCAACGCGGAGAACGCCCGCAATGGGTCGGGCCTGACGCCGGAGCTCTACCGCGGGTTCCGGGCGATGGGGATCGACGCCATCACGCTCGGCGACCATGCTTTCCGGGACCCCAAGGTGGTGCCGCTCCTGGAGTCCCCGGACGAACCGATCGCCCGCCCGGCCAATCTCTCGGTGCGGGCCCCCGGCAAGCGCTGGCTTCGCATTCCCGCGTCCGGCGCACGCACGCGCGATCTCTATGTGGTGACGGTGCTCGGGCGGATCTTCTTCCCGCTGCCGGCGAACGACCCGTTTGCCACGTTCGATGAGGTGATGGGGTCCATTCCCGAGCGGCGCCCGATCGTGATCGCCGAGGCGCACATGGAAGCGACCAGCGAGAAGGCCGCCTTTGCCGCCCACTGCGATGGTCGCGCGGGGCTGGTGGTCGGCACGCACACCCACGTTCCCACCGCCGACGCGCGCATCCTGCGCAAGGGCACCGCCTTCATCACCGACGTGGGGATGTGCGGCCCGTACGACTCCGTGATCGGCCGCGATACCGAGGCGGTGCTGCACCACATGACCACGGGGCTGCCGGTGCATTACGAGATGGGGCGAGGGGACGTGCGCCTGTGCGGCGTGTTCGTCGAACTGAGCGAGGACACCGGTCTCGCCAACCGGATCGAGCGGATCGAGCTCTCCTGACCGCACTCATGCATCCCGGTGCCCGCGCGGGCCAGGAGCGCTGCCCGGCTCAATCGGCCCCGAGGTGCTTGGCCAGGCGATCGACGTCGGCGTCGTCCACCCAGAGGAGCAGGCCGAACTGGCCGCCCGCCTCCAGGCCAAGCGCGAAGTCGATGTTGATGCCGGCTCCGGCGATCGCGTCGAGCTTCCCGACGAGGTCACCGTCGTGGTAGGCGTCGCTCAGGTGGAAGCACGGCTCTTCCCACGTCTCGAGCCCGTGCTCGCCGGCCCACTCGCGGAAACGGCTGGCGTCCTGCGGCACCAGGTGGAACCCGTCTGCGGAGCGTCCCTCGGTTGGCCCGAAGAACGTGAGCACCTCGATGTGCGCTTCCCGGAGCTGGCTGGCCAGGCGCGCCAGCTCGCCCGCGCGGTGCGGGAGGCGGACGACGAATTCGGTGAGCTGGTTCCACTTCGCCATGGAGTCCGGAGCATATCGGTCGGTCGCGGACGCCGTCGCGGTCGTGCCGGCCTCTGCGGCCCGGCGCGCGGGACCGCCGTATTCTCCGCCGATGCGCTTCCTGACGGATGCCGCCTACCTGAGTGCGGCGCTGGCGACGGCCCCGGTGTGGGCGTGGCGCATGCACCGAGCAGGGAAGTTGCGCACCGACTGGCCGGCGCGATTCGGCCGTGGGACCGCACTCGGACCGGCCAAGGGGCCTCGGTTGCTGGTGCACGCGGTGTCGGTGGGCGAGGTGAACGCGGTGCGGACGCTGGTGGAACGCGTGGCCGGCGACCCCTCGATGCCCGAGGTGGTGATCAGCGCCACCACCGACACGGGGTTCGCGCGCGCCACGCAGCTCTACGGCAGCCGCCATGCGGTGGTGCGGTACCCGTTTGATGCCTCATGGATGGTCGAGCGATTCCTCGATCGCGTCCGGCCCGATGCCGTAGCGCTCTGCGAGCTCGAGGTGTGGCCCAACTTCGTGGACGCATGCGCGCGGCGCGGCATCCCGGTGCTGGTGGTGAACGGCCGCCTGTCGGCCCGCAGTTTCGCCCGCTACCGGAAGGTGCGAGCGATCGTGGCGCCCACCTTCCGGAAGCTGCATTCCGTGCTGGCTCAGGACCAGGACTACGCGGGCCGGTTCTTCGGCCTCGGGGTCCCGGCGGGCCGCATCTTCGTGAGCGGCACCATGAAGTGGGATAGCGCCCAGATTGCCGACCGAGTCGAGGGCGCCGAGGCACTTGCCTCGGCGATGGGCATCGACCGGTCCCGACCGCTGGTCGTGGCGGGCTCCACGGCGCCCGAGGAACACCGGCTGCTGCGTTCGGCGGTGCCGGCGGGAGCGCAGCTCCTCTGCGCGCCGCGCAAGCCGGAGTGGTTCGATGCGGCGGCCGAGGAACTCCCCGGGTGCGTCCGCCGATCGCAGCCCGGCCGGGGCAACCCGGGATCGGGGCTCTTTCTCCTCGACACCATCGGCGAGCTGCGGGCGGCCTACGGTCTCGCCGACGTGGTCGTGGTCGGTCGAAGCTTCGGGATGCTCCATGGATCCGACCCCATGGAGCCCGCCGCACTCGGGCGTGCGGTCGTGGCCGGACCCCGCATGGGCGACTTCGCGGAATCGGTGCGGGTGCTCCTGGGAGCGAACGCCATGGTCCAGACCGACGCGGATCGACTGGGTCACGTGGTCCGTTCGTTGCTTGGCAACCCCGAGGAGCGCACGCGCCTGGGGCGGGCGGCCCAGGGCACGGTGCGCGCCCACCAGGGGGCCACCGAGCGCACGGCAGAGGCGCTGCTCTCCGTGCTCGTTCCGCGGGAGGCAGCCCATGCATGAGTCTTGGATCATTGACCGCATCCGCGCAGGAAACGCTGCGCTCGAGGCATCGAGCGTGGTACCCATCCTGGTGGGCCCAGGCGACGACATGGCCGCGGTGCGAATCGCGGGCACCCCGGTGCTGCTGGCCGCCG
>JBJOIF010000272.1:0-3981 GCA_046047335.1 Planctomycetota bacterium
CTCCGGCTTGGCGCGCTCGAGGACGCGCACCACGGCCTCGGCGATCAGGTTGACCTGTTCCAGGAGCGCCTCGCGGATCTCCTGGCTGGTGACCTCCACCTTGCGCGGAAGGCCGCTCTTCATGTCGCGACCCCGCACGTCCATCTTCATCTCCGGCCCGGTGGGTGCGGCCGAGCCGATCTCGATCTTGATGCGCTCGGCGGTCTGTTCGCCGATCAGCAGCGAGTGCGCGCGCTTCATGTGGTTGACGATGGCGTCGTCGAAGTCGTCGCCGGCCACCCGGAGGCTCTCGCACTCAGCAATGGCCGCCAACGAGATGATGGCGATCTCGCTGGTACCGCCGCCGATGTCGATGATCATGCTGGCCGTCGCGTCGGCCACGGGGAGCCCCGCCCCGATCGCGGCCGCCATCGGTTCGTGCACGAGATACACGCGACGCGCACCGGCGCGCTGGGCGCTCTCGAGCACGGCCTGCTTCTCGACGCTGGTGATGCCGGACGGGATGGCGATCACGACGCGTGGCCCGAAGATCCGCGTGCTCTTGCCGTTCACCTTGCGGATGAAGTAGCCGAGCATCGCCTCGGTGACCGCGAAGTCGCTGATCACGCCATCCTTGAGGGGACGGATCGCGCTGATCGAACCCGGGGTCTTGCCGAGCATGTCCTTGGCGGCAAAGCCCACGGCCTCGCCGTCGTTCAGGACGATGTTGGTCCCCTTGCGGACCGCCACCACGGACGGCTCATCGAGGACTACGCCCTCGCCGCGCACGCACACCAGGGTGTTGCACGTCCCGAGGTCGATCCCCATGTCGACGCTGAAGAGGCGCGAAAGCCAATCGAACTCGAGTGCCACGCGGGCGCTCCTTCCTGAAGCTGGTTCCGTCGCGGGCTCCGCCGCGTCGGGGGCCATGACGGCCCATCGCGCGGAGGATAGCGGGAATCCGCGGTGCTGCGCGGCACGCGGCAGCGGCAGGCGTGACGAATGCAGGGGACGCGAACGCGGACGTCAGCGGCCGGAGGCCAAGTCGAACGGCCCCTGCCCGGTCGCATCCATGTTGGTCAGGGCGACCACGGTCGTGCCCAGGATGGCGATCAGCAAGGCCACGAGCATGAGGCTCGTGTAGACGTTGAGCTGCGGCTTGGCGCGCTTGACGTCGTTTGTGGCGGGGGTTGCTGCCATGGCGATCTCTCCGGGAAAAGGCGACGGGGATCACTCGCCCTTGCGGGCGATGGCGCGCTGGCCGGCGCGGACCTCGCCGCGCGTCTCGATGTCCTCGAGCTCCACCACGCCAACGGCGCGGTTGACGTCGACCTGCACGATGCGCAGGTTGCCCATGAAGTCGGAGCCGTCGGCGATGGTCATCACCCAGCCCTCCTTGATGCCATCGCGGCTGCCGGCGTTGATCTCGGCAAGCACCGCATCCGGCTCCCGCTTGACGTCGATGACGGTTGCGCTGAGGGAACGGTCCGCCACCACCGGGAGTGCAGCGTCGGACGTGGCGCCCGCGCGCGGGGCCATCGAACCGTGGAGGGCCGCGTAGCGCTGCACCTCGGCCATGGCGCGTTCCTTCTCATCGCTCACGCGCTGCAGCTGCTCCTGCAACTGGCGGCGAGCGGCGGTCTCGCTGTCGAGGTCGCCCTGCAGGCGCGCCAGCGAATCCTGGAGCTCCATGCGCGCCTTCTCGGCCGCGAGGTACTGCGTGCGTGCGGACTCGATGTCCTGGCGCATGGCGTCGATCAACTTGGTCTGGAGCGTGTCGTTGGCGCTCGCGGCGTTCAGCTGGCCCTTGAGATCGGCCACCTCGAGGCGCACGCGCTCGGCCTCGCGCTCGCTCTGGGAACGCAGCTGGGTCTCCTTGTCGGCGGCCATCGTGGCGGCGCGCAGCTGGGCCTCGAGCCCGGCGGACTTCGCCTGCAGGGCGGCGATGCTGGCGCTGTAGGCATCCTTGGCCACCGAGGCCTCGGCTTCCTTGGCCTTCATCGCGCTCTTGGCGTCCACCGCTTCCTTCTTGTAGACGGCCTGGTTGGTGCTGGACACGGCGGCAAGCGGCACCAGGGCAGCAACGAGGAGCGCAACGAGAACGACGAGGATCTTGGTGAGAATGTGCACGAGGGTGCCTCAAGGAACCCCGAAGCGCGGCGGCGTGCCGCGAACGGGGGGATTCAACTGTTCAGATGTCGATCACCACACTCAACGGGCGCGGGAACACAACCCCACGCCTGTTATCAGTAATACACGGAACCTATACGCACTGTCAACGCGGTGCGGTTGCCAGAAGCAGCGCCCGGGCCGCGGACAACTGCACCGCCGGGTCCTTGTCGAGCAGCATGGGCTCGATTTCCGGAACCACGCCCTCCCCGCCGGCCGTGCCGAGGGCCAGAACCGCCTGGGACCGAACCGGCGTCTCCCGGTCCCGCAGGAGCGTCCGGGCGAACTTCACCACCGCCGGGCGGTCCGAGGGGCTGATCTGGGCCAGCGCCAGGGCGCAGCCGATCCGGACCTCGGTCGGGCGCGCGGAGATCCCGGTGCCATCCACCAGGCGCATCAGGATCGCGCGGGACGCCTCGTCGTTCAATCGGGCCACCTGCTGGGCGGCCAGCGCGGTGAACTCCGACTGCTCGGTCGGCGCAAAGAGCGCGGCCCGGATGGGCTCGAGCGCGTCGGTCTCCCCGAGCCGCGCGAGGGCCTCGGAGGCCTGCAACTCCACGATGCGCACCCGCGCCGGGTTCACGCCGCGCATGCCCTTGCCCAAGGAGTCCCGGATCAGGCCCACCGCGCTTCGGTTGCCCAGCTCTCCGAGGACGAGGTACGCGTTGGAACGGACCTCCGGGTCATCGGAGCGCACCATGTCCGCCAGCGGGGTTGGGTCCACCGGGCGGCCGAGCCGTCCCAGCGCACAGATGGCCGCCGCGCGGACCGACGGACTCTCGTCGACAAGGAGGGGCTGGATGCGGTCCGCGAGGTCGGTCAGCCCGGATCGGCCGACCGCCATCGCCGCCACGAAGCGCACACCGCGGTTGGGGTCGGAGAGCAGCGGCGTCACCACGGCGCGCAGGTCGTCGGGCGATGCGGTGAGCGCCTCGACGGCGTTGGCGCGGAAGATCGGTACCGGCGAAGCGCACGCCTGACGAAGGAGCGCCACCGCGGACTCGTGGGCGTTGCCGCTCGACTCGACGGGGAGTGGCGCCGCCACCGGCCGGCCGGTCTCGGACAACTTGGCTTCGCCGGTGGGTTGGATGCTCTGGCTGCGGCTCGACCACGGCTGGTCGCCCGTCCCCTGCTCCGACTCGCATGCGGCCGCCAGCATCGCCAGCGCGACCACCGCTCCGGAGCGGCCGAAGCGCCGGAATGCGGGAACCAGCACGATGGTGGCGCAGGTCAGCATGAGTACAATCGATGCTACTTCCCCAACGCGGGCGAAGGGCGGGATGCGCCCGTCGAGCGGCGGGTCGGCGAGCAGCCAGCCCGTGGCGCGCATCGGGGGCGGCGGGGCCAGCAGGCGGCCGGACGAATCAATGGCCGCACATGCCCCGGTGTTGGCGACGCGGATCATCGGCGTGCGGTTCTCGATGCATCGAAAGCGCGACAGCTGCAGGTGCTGCAGCCGTCCGGCGTCGTACCAGCCGAACCAGCCGTCGTTGCTGATGCACACCATCAAGTCTGCAGCGCGGGGCGTGCCCTCCGCGGCCACATCGAAGCAGAGCGCCCGGCACGTCCAGGTCATGGCGTCCTCGAAGCAGATCGGGACCGCCAGTCGCGCCGTCCCCCCTGGCCACGGCAGGTCAAAGCGCGTCGGCCGATCGCCGGCATCCAGGTCGAACGTCATGCCCTGCGCACCGAAGGCCAAGAGCGTTCGCTCGAGCCAGTCCCAGTTGGAGATGTACGGCATGGTCTCGCCGAAGGGCGCGAGGAACATCTTGTCGTACCGCGGGTACGGCGGGCGTGGCCCGTTGACCAGGTAGGCGCTGTTGAACTGCCGAT
>JBJOIF010000273.1:0-3620 GCA_046047335.1 Planctomycetota bacterium
GCGGCGATTCGCCGGACGGCCGCCGAACTCCGCGTCGAGGCCGGGGTGCTGGCCGACCTCCCTGGGCCCAAGATCCGACTGACCGCAATCGTAGTATCCGCCCCATGACCGCTGCGCGCCGCGACTTCCGGACCGACCGATGCCTGACGCGCATCGTGGCCACCGTTGGCCCCGCTTCTGCCTCTCCCGCCATGCTCGCGAGGCTGGTGCGTGCCGGGGTGTCGGTATTCCGGCTGAACCTAAGCCACGGCGACCCGCCGACGCACGCCCGCACGCTCGCGGCGATTCGCCGGACGGCCGCCGAACTCCGCGTCGAGGCCGGGGTGCTGGCCGACCTCCCTGGGCCCAAGATCCGACTGACCGCAATCGAAGGTGGAGGCGCGATCCCGCTGCGCCACGGCGACCCGGTGCTCGTGGTGCCTGGCGCGGCCCCGATCGATCCGGAGCGCCGACCCGTCACCCTCCGCGTCGACTACCGGCGCTTCGGCAGCGACGTGCGGGTGGGCGACCGCGTCCTCATCGACGACGGGGCCGTGCAGCTGCGGGTCCGCCGGGTGCGCGCGGGCGCGGTGGAGTGCACGTGCGAGGTCGGCGGCACGGTGTCGGGCCGCAAGGGCGTCAACCTGCCGGAGACGGCCGTGGGCCTTCGGGCGCCGACCGCCCGCGACCGCGTGCTCGCCGACTGGGCCGTCCGTCACGGCGCGGACTTCGTGGCGCTCTCGTTCGTGCAGGGCCCCGCGGACCTGCGGTCGCTGCGCCGTGTGCTCGAGCGCAGCGCGGCGGCGCACCGCGGCCGCGTGCCGGGAGTCGTTGCCAAGATTGAACGACCGGTGGCGCTCGGCGCCCTCGACGCGATCGCGGCGGAGGCCGATGCCATGATGGTGGCGCGCGGCGACCTCGCCATCGAGCTCGATTTCGCCCGCGTACCGGTGGAGCAGCGGCGCATCCAGGCCGCGTGCGACCGCGCGGCGATCCCGTGCATCGTGGCCACGCAGATGCTGCAGAGCATGATCGAGGCCCCACTGCCGACGCGCGCGGAGGCGTCCGACGTGGCCAACGCCATCTTCGGCGGAGCCGATGCGGTGATGCTGAGCGGCGAGACCGCGGCTGGGCGCTACCCCGCCGAGAGCGTGGACGCCATGCGACGCATCGCCATCGCCACCGAGCGCTGGATCGCCGCGCATCCGGCCGAGTGGAACCCGGCCGCCGTCGCACGCGGCCCGCGCCACGCCTCGCCCATGGGCGACCACGCCCCTGCCGCCGAGGTGCTCGCGCGGAGCATCGCCCAGTTGGCCACCGAGGCCGGGGCGCGCGCGGTGATCGCGTGGACCGACGCGGCATCGCTGCGGTTCATCAGCCAGACGGACCTCAACGTCCCCGTGTACGCCTTCGGTGACCACGACGCCGAGCTCCGGTCGCTGGCGCTTCTGCGAGGGGTGGAGGCCATTCGTCTCGCCCGTCCGAAGGACTCCCGAGACTTTGTCCGCGCCGCGGAGGCACTGTTGCGGCGGGCCCGCCTGTTGGGCGCCCGCAACCGCGTGGTGGTGGCGACCGGCTTCGCGGGCCGCGGGACCGAGCGCCTGTGGCTGCGCCACGTGGGTGCCCGGGCCATCTGAAGGGCGCATAACCATGACGGTTCGGTGGAGTTGGGGCAAAGCCACCCTCGGCCGCATTGCGAACGGCCCCGGGGCCATGTACCCTCGCTCGTTTCCCCCCATGTTCGGGGGGCGGCGCGGATCCCGGTGGACACCGCGTCGGAACGGAGCAGCCCCGACCGGGGCACTCCATCGCCTGATCCCAAGCGCCCTTGGATCGGGACGGCCGCCGATCGTTCGGCGTCCACCGGCCGCGCCCGCGGTGTCGCTGCAGTCGCTCGCTCAAGGAGAGCCCCCAATGTCGGACCACAAGTCGCTCGCCAAGGAACTCGTCGAGGCCGGTGTCATCTTCGGACAGCGCCGCTCCAACTGGAACCCGCGCATGAAGCCGTACATCCACGGCACGAAGAACGGGGTCTCCATCATCGACATCCGCGAGACGATCAAGGGCCTGCTGCTGGCCAAGCGATTCATCCAGAAGACCGTCGCGAGCGGCAAGGACGTGTGCTTCGTCGGCACCAAGCGCCAGGCGCGCGGCGCCATCGAGATGCACTGCGCGGCCGCCGGCATGCCCTTCGTCACCGAGCGCTGGCTCGGCGGCACCCTCACCAACTTCCGCACCATCCGCGAGCGCCTGCGCCGCCTGGAGGAGCTCGAGAAGCTGGCCGAGACCGGCGCCATCCGCAACTACTCCAAGAAGATGGAGTCGCAGCTGGCCCGTGAGCAGAAGAAGATTCACCGCAACCTGCACGGCCTGCGCAGCATGACCAAGCTGCCCGGTGCGCTCGTCGCGGTGGACACGATCCGTGAGTCCAACGCCCTGCTCGAGGCGAAGGCCCTGGGCATCCCGACGATCTGCCTGATCGACACGGACGGCAACCCCGACCTGGCCGACGTCCCGGTGCCGGGCAACGACGACTCCATGCGCTCCATCGACATCATCATCCGCGAGCTGTGCGCCGCGGCGATGGAAGGCCGTGGCATGCGCTCCAACGCCTCGCCCGAGGAGATGGGCGCCGCAGCGGCCGCCGACATGGACTCGCCGAACGCGCCCCGCACTCCCCGTCGCTCGAGCCGCAGCCAGTTCCGCGCGGACGGTCGATCGGCCGCCGGGACCGACGCGCCCCGGGCCGAGGCCACCGCGACTCCGGGCGCCTGACGCCGCCCTTCCCATCCTGACACCCGCACCCACCCCACAGGAGAGGTGAACGACATGACCACCGCCAACATCAGCTCCAAGGACGTGATGGCCCTGCGCGAGCGCACCGGCCTCGGCATGATGGACTGCAAGGCCGCCCTCATCGAGGCCAACGGCGATGCCAAGCTCGCCGAGGAGCGGCTCCGCGAGAAGCTCAAGGGCAAGATGGACACCCGCACCGATCGCGCCGCTGGCGAAGGCTGCATCGCCGTCGCCGTGGTCGGCAACAAGGCCGCCATCTGCGAGGTCCGCGCCGAGACCGACTTCACGGCCCGCAACCCCGAGTTCCGCGACATGGCCCATGAGCTTGCGGCCATGGCCGCCGCCGGCGCCGCGGGCGAGGCCGTGAACACCGACGCGATGAAGAAGCGCCTCGACGAGGTCCGCATCAAGACCGGCGAGAACCTCTCGTTCGGTGGCGGCGTGGTCCTCGAGGGCGCCGGCTTCGCGCACTACGTGCACCACGACGGCAAGAAGGGCGCGCTGATCGCCTACACGGGCACGCTCGACGCTGACACCGGAACGGGCATCTGCCAGCACATCGTGGCTGCCTCTCCGGCCCCCATCGCGGTCGACGAGGCCGGCGTGCCGGCCGACGTGAAGGCCAAGAAGGAGGCCGAGGCCGTCGAAGAGGCAAAGGCCTCCGGCAAGCCGGCCCAGATCGCCGAGCAGATGGCCAAGGGCAAGATGCGCAAGTTCTTCGAGGAGATCACCCTCCTCGGCCAGAAGTATGTGCGCGACGACAAGAAGGCGATCAAGGAGATCCTCCCTGCCGGTACGTCGATCCAGCACTTCGTTCGCATGGCGGTCGGCCAGCACTGAGCCGA
>JBJOIF010000274.1:0-2926 GCA_046047335.1 Planctomycetota bacterium
GCGTCAGCGGACGGAGCGCATCGTCGGGCCAACGCTCGGCATCGCGCGCCTCGGCCTTGGCATGTCGCACCACAAGAAGCTCCATGGAGGCATGGTACTGTCCGGCCATGGTCCACGGCCCGTTGGCCATCGAGAACGCGCGCGTGGTGACGCCCGTGCCGCCTGCTTCGGGCGGTGCGCTGCGCGGCGACGCGATGCGGTCACTGCGGGTTGTCCCGCGCGGCCACGTGGTCATCGAGCGCGGCCGCATCGCCGCCGTCGGCGAGGGACCCGTCACGGATCGTGCGGTCGGCATGCGCGTCGATGCGCGCGGCCGCGTGGTGATGCCCGCGCTGGTCGATTGCCACACGCACGCCTGCTGGGCGGGCGAACGGTGGGACGAGTGGGAGCGCAAGCGTGCGGGCGCCACGTACCTCGAGATCCTGAACGCCGGCGGAGGCATCCTCTCCACGGTCCGTGCGGTCCGCGCCGCGCCGACGGACGGCCTGGCGTCGGGGCTCGCGGAGCGCCTCGCGGAAATGCGCGCCACGGGAACCGGCGCGGTCGAGGTGAAGACCGGTTACGGGCTCGATGCCGTCACGGAAGGCCGGATGCTCGAGGCGATCCTCGCCGTTCAGGCGCTGTGGCCGGCGCCGGTGGTTCCCACCCTGCTGCTGGGGCACGCGCTCGACCCCGATCGGCCGGGCCAGCTCGAGGAGATGCTCGAGGCCATGCCCGCGCTGGCCGCGCTGGCCCCCGGCGCCGCCGTGGACGCCTACTGCGAGGCCGGGGCGTGGGACCTGGCCATGTGCCGGCGCCTGTTCGAGCGCGCCCAGAGCCTTGGGCTGCCGATCCGCGTGCACGCCGACCAGTTCACCGCCATGGGCGCGCTGGAACTGGCGCTTGAGTTCGGCGCGCGAAGCGTGGATCACCTGGAGGCAACGACGCCGCGCGGACTGGACGCGCTCGCGGCGAGCGATGCGATCGGCGTGGCGCTGCCCGTGTGCGGGTTCGCCCTCGACGGCCGATTCGCGGACGGTCGAGGCCTCATCGACCGCGGCGGAGCGCTCGCGGTGGCGAGTAACTGGAACCCGGGAAGCGCACCGAGCCCAAGCGTGGCCTTCGCCGCGGCGCTCGCATCGCGGCACCTGGGACTCTCGGCCGTGGAGTCGATCAATGCGGTGACGTGGAACGCCGCGTGCGTGCTCGGGCTGCAGCGCGAGTGCGGTGCGCTGGTGCCGGGCATGCGGGCCGACCTGATCGTGCTGCCGCATCGCGACGAACGGGCCCTGGTGCACGAGGTTGCCGGCCCGGGACCGGACATGTCCGTCCTCGCGGGCGACCTGCAGGTGCGCGTGGCATGAACGGAACCGCCTAACATCCGCGCCCCGTGATCGTCACCGACCCCAAGGACATTGCCCACGCCGAAGCCGCCGCCGAGCGGGTCGTCGAAACCCACCGCCGGCTCGTGGGGTTCCTCCGGCCGGGCCTCACGCTCGCCGAGATTGATTCCTTCGTCGGCACCACCCTCGAGGACCTCGGCACCAAGAGCTGCTTCCTCGGCTACCAGGTCCGGGGACACCCGCCCTACCCCAGCCACGCCTGCCTGAGCCCCAACGACTGCGTCGTCCACGGCACGCACCTGATGTCCCGCGATCCGATCCGTGCCGGCGACCTGCTCTCGATCGACATCGGCGTGCGACACCATGGTTGGATCGGCGACGCCGCATGGACCTATGCGATCGGCGAGCCCGACAAGCTCGCGCGCGCGCTCATGGAGAGCGGCAAGGAGAGCCTGCGGCGCGGCATCGCCGCGATGCAGCCCCACCGTCCGCTGATCGACTGGGCGAAGGCCGTGCAGGGACACGTCGAGCGCGAGTGCGGGTTCCACCTCGTGCGTGGACTCGGCGGCCATGGCATCGGCAGGAGCCTGCATGGCCCTCCATTCGTCTCGAATGTCGTGCCCACCTTCCCCGGTGAGTGGGGCGAGGCGTGGAAGCCATGGCAGCCCGGGATGCTGGTGGCCGTCGAACCGATGCTCGCCGTCGGCACCACCGAGACCCGGACCAAGGGCCGCGAATGGCCGATCTGGACCGCCGATCGCTCGCTCGCGGTCCACTACGAGGCCGACGTTCTGGTGACCGCCACGGGGCCGCGCAACCTGACCGCCGGGCTGTTCGAACTGCCGGACGTGATCCCGGCCTGAGCGCTGGCGGCCGCGCAAGCCCGATTGGGGGATGCGCCTGCTGCAAATTGCAAACATTCGGCGGCCGCGGCCCACTCCTCCACGAATTGTGTCAATAATGAACCGCTGTGGACGCGCTGATCGCCGACATCCAACGACCGGGACTCGTGCAGGCGCTCGCCACGCCGCTGCATGCCTCATTGTGGGAACTGGCGCGCCGCCTGGCGCGTCCGGCCGAGGCGTCCGAGTTCGCCGCGATGGCGCAGCGCGACCCCGACGACGTACAGCGTGGGCTCGACGCACTGGTCGATGCGGGCCTGTTGGAGAAACTGCCGGTCCGTGCCGATCGCCGTCACCCCACGTACCGCACGCGCTACGAGTCATTGATCGTCACCTTTGATCCGAATGACCCGGCGCAGATCCAGACCGCGGAGTCGATCGGCGGCAGGTACCTCGATCACGGCCGGTCGCAGATCGACTCGTTCCTCGATGGCGACCGCAAAGGCAGCGGCAAGACCCGTCCGGGGTGGCGCCACCAGTCCTATTGCACCGCGCGACTCTCCGCGGAGGACATCGGGGAGCTCCGGCGCCGGATCCGCGCGGTCCACGACTTCCTCGCCGGACTGCAGTCGCAGCTCAAGGGCGTGGCGCCCGATGACCCGCCGCACTGCAACGTCCAGGTCTTGGTCCAGGTGCTGCCGACGGATCCCCCGGCGCTGCCGCTTCCGGAGATCCGGATGGTCCCGCACCACCTGGTCCACG
>JBJOIF010000275.1:0-2529 GCA_046047335.1 Planctomycetota bacterium
AGCGGCTCGCTGCAGCTTTGGCTCATGCGTCCCGCCGAGACCGAGTGGGACGCCGAGCGCCGCCTCCGGGGCGCCACCGATCTGCCCGCCACCGAGGCATCCCTGCGCGAACTCCGTGCGCGGGTCTCGCTCATGGCCGAGGGGCCGGACGTCCTTGTGCATGCGCCGGACGAGGCGGCCGCGGAGAGCGCTCGGGTGGTGGCCAGCCGCTTCGCGTGCCGGGTGCGCGCCGTGCGCGATCTGCGCGACCCTGACCTCGGGCTTCTCGAGGGGCTGCGGACCGAGGACTTCGAGAACCGGTTCGAGCGTCGCTACGCGGAGTGGACCGAGTCTCCGCTGACGGCCGTCCCCCCGGAGGGCGAACCGCTGTCCGAGGCCCGCGCCCGGATCCTCGACGCCTTCGTCGGGGTGTTGGAGTCGCACTCCCGTGCCAAGATCGGCCTGGTGGTGCATCCGTTCGCGCTCGCCACGGTCCGCGATGCGCTCGCCCGCGGCGACGGGACCGCCACGTGGTCGCGGGTGGAGGGCAGGGCGTGGTGCACGCGCCACGTGCTGCCCGTCGGGGCCGGGGCCATGATCGGCGAGTGACCGCGCCGCCCCGTACACTCGATCACCTCAAGGAGCGACGGAGTGCCCGAACCGACCACCTGGACCGAAGCGCAGCCCGAGACCAAGAAGGCCGTCCCCGACGGCTTGTGGACGCAGTGCCCCCAGTGCGGGGAATCGATCTTCCGCAAGAGCCTCGAGGCCAACCTAATGGTCTGCCCGAAGTGCGACCACCACATGCGGATCTCCGCGCGCCGTCGCGTCGATCAGCTCCTCGACCCCGGCACCTTCGAACCCATGGATGCCGACATGGCGCCCATGGATCCGCTCCGCTTCGTGGACCAGAAGCCGTACATCGACCGCATCCGTGAGACGCAGGCCAAGAGCGGCGAAAACGACGGGGTGCAGACCGGCACCGGATTCGTCAAGGGCCGAAAGGTGGTGCTCGGCGTCATGGACTTCACGTTCATGGCCGGCTCGATGGGAAGCGTTGTTGGCGAGAAGCTCACCCGCTGCATCGAGCACGCCACCGACCACAACCTGCCGCTTGTGATCGTCAGCTGCTCTGGCGGCGCGCGCATGCAGGAGTCCGGCTTCTCGCTCATGCAGATGGCGAAGACCAGCGCTGCGCTTGCGCGGTTCGACGATGCCGGCGGGCTGTACATCTCGGTGCTCGCCGATCCGACCACCGGTGGCGTCACCGCCAGCTACGCGATGCTCGGCGACGTGATCTTCGCCGAGCCCCGAGCGCTCATCGGTTTCGCGGGCCCCCGGGTCATCAAGCAGACCAT
The DNA here is from genome assembly GCA_046047335.1 of Planctomycetota bacterium. Classification (GTDB taxonomy): domain Bacteria; phylum Planctomycetota; class Phycisphaerae; order Phycisphaerales; family SM1A02; genus UBA966. The sequence goes on from JBJOIF010000275.1 coordinate 1,338, forward strand.
TCGCCAGGACCTTCCCGACGGCTTTCAGACCGCGGAGTTCCTGGTGAAGGCCGGCTTCGTCGACCGCATCGTGCACCGTTCTGCACTGCGCACTGAGATCGGCCGCATCATCGACTACGCAGGAAAGTGACCCGTGGCCGGTGCCGTCGGGGCATGTTCGCCGTGGCGGTCCGCCGGATGGGTGGCCTGCTCGGCCATCCTGTTCTCGTGCTCGTTCGAACCCATCGGATGGTGGCCCCTGGCGGCGGTGGCGGCGGCGCCGATGGCGCTGGCCGTGCGAACCTCGGCCGTTGACGTCCGCGCCGCCTTTGGGTGGCGGGCGGCCGCGGCCATCGGGGTGGTGCTCTTCGTCAAGTGGCTGGCGCTGCACGCGTGGCTCGTTCAGGTGACGGTGGTTGGCACGCCGGCGCTCGCGGTCTATTGCAGCCTGCATGACCTGCTGGCCTTGGCCTGCCTGGCCGCGTGCGCCCGCACCATGCCGCGATGGGTGCCGTGGGCGGTGCTGCTTCCTCTCGCCCTGGGTGCCTCCGAGGCGTTCCGTGCCATGGTGCTCTTCGACGGCTACCCGTGGTTTCGCTGGGGACATCCGCTCATCGAGTGGCCCCTTCTCGTGCAGGGCGCGGATCTGGCCGGGGAGATGTTCGCCACGATGGTGGCGCTGGTGGTGGCGGGCGCCGTGGTCGACGGGCTTCCTGCAGCGGGCGCGGCCGATTCCAGGTGGGCCCGGTGGCATGGCCCGGCGATCGCGCTCGCGGTGGTGGCCGGTGCGGTGGGCTACGGCTGGTGGCGACTCGACCACGCCCCGCAGGGGCCCGGCCCGTCGGTGCTGGCGATCCAGACCAACCTGACCACCAGCAACAAGGTCGCGTGGAGCCCGGCGGCCCAGATCCGGGACGTTCCTTCCTTCGTGGAGCTGACCCTGGAGGCGTCCCGGGACGCGGCGGCGCGCGGCCACCGGATCGATCTGGCGGCTTGGCCCGAGACCACGCTGCCGGGGTACGGGCTGGAACCAGCGACCATCGAGCTCCAGGAGTCCAACGGCTGGTTCCCAGGGAACCGTTTCTTGCAGCTCGTGACGCTGGTGCATGCGCGCGTCGGGGTGCCGGTTCTGGTCGGCAGCCCGGTGTTCCTGGGTCTGGCGCCCGAGGGCCAGACGTACCGCTGGGATCGGCAGTTCAACAGCGCCTACCTG
>JBJOIF010000276.1:0-5480 GCA_046047335.1 Planctomycetota bacterium
GATGTCTGGGTCCTGGCGGAGCAGGGCGCGGAGGGCTCCAGCGAAGGTGAATCCGGCGCGCGGGTTCACCTGCGCCTGGTGCACGCCCTCGAGGTTCGCCTCCACCGGGTCCTCGACCGTCGAGACGTTGTTCTGCACGGTGTCGAAGGTGCCGAGTACGGAGTAGAGCGTGGTGCTCTTGCCGCTCCCGGTCGGACCCGTCACCAGCACTACGCCATGGGGCTGGTCGATGACGCCTCGGAACCGCCCCAGCATGTCCGGGGAGAACCCGAGCCGTTCCAAGCCGAGCTTGGCGGTGGACACGTCGACGATTCGCATCACCACCTTCTCGCCGAACTTGCCCGGCAGGGTGCTCACGCGCAGCTCGATCGGCTTGCCCTTCACCTTGACGGCGATCTCGCCGTCCTGCGGCACGCGGCGCTCGGAGATGTCGAGCTTCGCCATGATCTTGATGCGGCTGGAGATCGCCGCGTGCATCCGGTGGGGCGGCGACATGCGGTGGAAGAGCACGCCGTCGATGCGGTAGCGGACGCGCAGGTGGCCGTCGTCCGGCTCGATGTGGATGTCGCTGGCGCCCTCGGCGGCCGCGCTGCAGATGATGAAATTCACCAGCTTGACCACCGGTCCCGCATCGTCGGCGGCATCGAAGGCGCCAGGCTCATCGCCCGTCTCCTGAAGAGCGACGTCCGCCTCGTCGGTGCCGTCGAAGAGGTCCGCGACCAGTTCCTCCGCCTGCCGCGCCACGTTCTCGGTGGCGCGCGTCGGGTCACTCAGGAGGTCATCAATGCGATCGTCCGGCGCGGCGACGAATCGCACGCGGAAGCCGGTCTCGCGGGCGATCAATTCCTCAACAAAGTAGTTCTGCGGGTCCGCGGTGGCCACCACGAGCTCGTTGCCCGCGAGGAACAGCGGGCAGATGCGGTGCTCGCGGCGCATGGCCTCGGGGATGAGCGCCATGGCGCCCTCCTCGAAGAGCGCCGCTGGCTCGTCCACGAACTCGACGCCGCGGCTCTTGGCGACCGCGCGGAGGAGGACGGTCTTGTCGACCATGCCCATCTGGACGAGCACCTCGCCCAGCAGCAGCCGCTGCCCACCGCGCACCTGCGCCGCGAGCGCCGAGCGCAACTGGTCGGCGGACAGCGTGCCGTCCTCGACGAGCACCTGGCCAAGCGGCGGGAACGCCGCGAGTTCGAGGTTCGCGGCGCGCCGCTGCGGGGTGCCGCCGTCGTGTCCCTGGTCGTGGCGATCGTTCATCGCGTCCTCGTTGCCGCGCCCGCGGCGGCGGTCCTTCCGGCGCCGGCCGATCCCGGCGCGGCGTATCCGAGCAGGGCGCGCCGGCCACCGCTGGCCAGGACCACGCTGCGCTCGTTGATCGATTCCACCGTCCATTGCTGCCCGTCGGAATCAAGGACCGGGCTGCCGACTTCCACGGTTTCGTCGCCGATGATGGCGAGTTCACCCCCAAGGACCGCCTTGAGCCGCAGGCTCGCTGGCGCCTTGGGGAGCCCTGCGCCGTCGCGGATCGGCGAGGTGCCGGCGAGCCCGGTGCCCGGCTCCGACACCAGGAAGAAGGGATGGAACGGGTCGCGATCCGGGCGGGTGTCCAGGTCCACGGCCAGCGGTCGCATGGCTCGGACCGAGGTGACTGCGGCTGCCACAGCCGTGCCGGACGGCGTGGTGCCCGCCGGGGCGGCCGTGGCCGCAGGCTTGCGGGAAGCCGCCGCCGCGGGGGCGCTCGGCCGGGCCGCTGCCGCGGCGGGTCGGGCGGCGGCCTTCTTGGGGCCGAGCGTCGACTTCACGCCGAGCGCGCCGATGGCAAGCACGGTGATCGAGAGCAGCACCGCGAACTGCTTCGGCTTCACGTTGAGCCGTGCGCAGATCGCCTCCCATCGTGCCTGGAGCGGCGAGCTCATGGGCGGCCTCCTGCCACGGATGAGGTTGCCGTGGCGACGGTCGTGTCGCGGAACCACTCGTCGAACACGAACGTGCAGCGCACCGTGGGATTCCCGCCGATGGCCTGCTCGGCCGCGGGGGCCAGCGCCGCGAACTCGACGATGCGCGGCGTGGCAAGTCGGTCGATGCCGTCGGCGGCATCAAGCACGCCGAACGCGCCGTCAAACGAGGCCGTCATCTCCACGGTGACCTGGCGCCGGCTGATGCCCGCCCCGGCCGTCGCGGTGGCAGGCTCCCGCACGCCCGTCCGGATCGACTGCTCGACCACCACCGTGCCGTCGGCGTGGCGCGTGACTGCGTCGAGCAGCGCGTCGCGCTCGCCGTCCACGGCCAGTGCGCGACTGCGGCGCTGGGCCTCGGCGCGGAGGTCGGCCACGGTTCGCTCCAGGCGCACCAGGTTGTTCCGCTGCGAAATGTTCTCACCGGCCACGGCCTCGAGCCGTTGCGTCTCATCCCGGAGACCGTTCGCGCGGATGTAGTTGGGCACCGCGAACCCCAGGGTCGCGGCGGCCGCAGCCGCAGCAGGGGCCACGCCCCACGCGATCGTCTGTCGGTCGAAGCGCGCCGACAGGCCCGCGGTCCATGCACTGAGGCGCTTCATCGGGACCCTCCGGACTGGGCCACGCGGGCGCCGGGGGCGGCAGTGCCCGCCGGCTCCTCCACGGGCATGCGGCACGTGACGGTGAACTGCTGCACGCGGCCCCCGGGCGTGTCGGTGGGCGCGTTCTCGGAGACGGTCACGGCCGAGAAGCTCCCCCGCGCGGTGAGGCGGCGCTCCAGTTCGTAGAGGTCGGCGTTGCCGCGCGCGAAGCCTCGGATGGTCACCGCGAAGGCGCGCGGCGCACCCGTGGCAGGATCCGCCAGCTCGAGCCGAAGCAGCGAGAGGCTGGTGCGCTCGGGCATCAGGTTCGTGATGGTCGACGCCACGTCGCTGGCCTGCATCGGGCACCCCAAGGCATCGGTGATCGCCAGCTGGGAGGACAGCCGGCGCTGCTCGTCGGCGAGTCGGTCGATGACATCGTCGATGTTGGCGCTGCTTGCCGTCAGCGCGAACGAGACCTCGCGCCGCGCGGCCGCGGCCCGGTACTGGTTCCACGAATGCGCCGCGGTACCGGCCACCAGCACCGCCATCAGCGCCAGCAGCAGGGTGCTGCGACGTCGCGCGCCCACGCCCTCGCCGCGTCGGCGCAGGTCGGTCGGCAGGAAGTCGACCACGAAGTCGTTCATGCCGCGGCTCCCTCGCCGGCGGCGATTGGCTTGGGTTCCGGCTCCAGGGCGATGGTGCCGGTCCGGGTCGTGGTGCGGCCGGCGCGTGCCGGCTCGCGCAACGGTTCCGCTGCGAGTTCCTCGCGGGGGCTGCGCGCCAGCGCCGACAGCGACGCGCAGCTGCCGCCGATCGCTGCGATCCAAGCGTTGCCCTGGATGCACGGCTCCGGCGCGTCGATCATCCGGATCGGCACGGAGAGCGCGCACGGCGCACCGCACACGCTCTCGATGGTCGCGGCGGCCTGCGGATCCATGGCCGCCGGTCCGGTGATGGCGATGGCGCGCGGCCACCAGCCTCCGGACGTCCGCTGGAAGTGCCTGAGGCAGCGGAGGGACTCCTCGGCAAGCGAGCACCACCGCCAACCCGAGGAGTCGCATGGACCGCTGTCGTTGCCCACCGGGATCTCGTCATCGGCGAGCCGGAGCGAGGTGCCGCGCCCGGTGCCGCTGCGGCGCACCGAGGTCATTCCCGCAGGGGCCCAGTCTCCCGCGATCGAGCGCATGAACGACAGGTTGCCCTCGCGGACGACGACCAGCGTGGCCACGCGGTCCTCGAGGTGAAGCATGGCGAAGTCCTGTGCATCGGTCGGATCGGCGCACTCGGAGGCGCGCTGCCGGCCGATGGCCCGCAACGCCGCGAGTGCGGCATGCTCGATGCGGACCAGCCCAAGGCCTGCGGACGAGGCGATCGCGGAGGCCCGCTGCACCACCGTCCGCGACAGCGCGAGCATCAGCACCTCCTGGGTGCCGCCGGCCGTGCCACCGAGCCGGACGTGGCCGATCGAACTGTCCTCGGGGCGGATGCCGAATCGGTCCAGGGCCTCGAAGCGGACGCTTTCGGCGAGTTCCGCGTCGGTCATCTGCGGCATGCGCGCGATGTCGCTCTGGAACGCCTCGGCCGGAACCGTGACGGTCGCCAGGCCCCGAACGAAGCCGAGCCCCTCGAGGACCTGACGCATCCGTGAGCCGAGGTCCGCGTCGGAAGCGAGCGGTCCGCTGCCGCCGGGCAGGGCCGCGCCCGGGATCTCCGCGGCGGCACGGCAACCGTAGGCAGTGCCGCTTGCATGGTTCAGCTGCAGGAGGCGCGTGCTCGAGCGGCCGAAGTCGATGGCCACCGGTGCATTGCCGCGGCTGGCTCGGACAGATCGGGAACCGGTGCTCTTGCTTCGACCGAACATGCGTGCCTCCTTGCGTGACTCCATCGGAACAGAGGCGCCGGCACTTCTGCCGACGCCTCTGGAATTCGTGCAATGGCCGTTACCGGCCGTTCATGCCGCGGACCGGATCAGGGTTCCGGCGTGAAGCGGCGGGTGGTGGCGCTCCACGTCCAGCCCTTGGTGGAGTCGACCTGGTTGACGAGGTCGTCGGCGGAGCAGTACCCGTTGTCAACGAGCGGCTGCAGGTCGGCAGCGGTGTAGACCGCACCGTCGGTCAGCGCGACGTTGTCGCCGTTCGGCTGGAACTGGTTGAGGCGGGTCACCATGGTGGTGATCTGGCCTCCACGGGCCTCGGCGGCCTCGTTGTTGGCGTCGTCGAGGGCGCCCGTCACCGACGGGACCACCAGGGCGGCCAGGACGCCCAGAATCACGACGACGATCAGGATTTCGATCAGCGTGAAGCCCTTGCGCAGGTTCTTCTTATTGGTGTTCGTGCCGGTCGTCGTCGTGGCGTTCGTGGCGGTGTCGTTGCGGTTCGTCATGGGATTAGCTCCTTGGTTGGCCGCTGCTTGGGCGGGCGATTCATCCTGGCGCGGTGCCGGGCGCACGCCCGATTCGGCCACGGGAGACTGTCGGAAAGGCAGGACCGTGACTGCAAGCCGAGTGATCGTTTTTGCATGAAAATTCCGCCCGAACAGACCGAACCAAGGTCCGGAATCCATTTGACCCGGGCCTCCATCGATCCGAAGTTCAGTGCATGTCCATGCGCTACGCATCCCGGCGCCGCGCGTTCACGCTGCTCGAGGCGCTCATTGCCTCGGTCATCGTGGCGATGGTGGCCTTGGCGGCCAGCACCTCGGTGGCGGTGGGGATCGCGGTCGAGGAGGACAATCGGCTCGCGGTGCTGGCGATGCATGCGGCCGAACAACAGATGGGAACGATCCTCGAACGCGACTACGACGACATGGCGTCGCTCGCCGGCGAGGAGGGGATGGGTGCCATGCTGCTGCCTCCCCGAGCTGGGACGTCCGTGCGCGAGTCCATGGGGCCCGCCTTCGACCGGCTGTCGCGGATCACCGCCATTGCCACGGAGAACCGGTACTT
>JBJOIF010000277.1:0-5569 GCA_046047335.1 Planctomycetota bacterium
ACGAATCGTTCTTGCAGACGGCCTCGCAGCACGACTCCGAACTGCTTGCCGGACCGTCGTGCGGCTCGCAGGGTGACCCGGCGTCCGGATCGCCGCACTGCGGCAGGAGGCACACGTCCTCGTTGTCCTTGGAGTTGGCCGCCGCCACGCACGCGGCGTCCCAGCTGGCCGTGCAGCAGACCGGGTCCTTCTGGCAGATCCGAGCGCAGCAGTCGCCTTGGCTGCAGCCGGGCAGGTCGCGGTCGCTGAAGCAGTTTCCGGCGTCGCGCATGCCGCACTGCGACGCGCAGCGGCGCACCGCGATCTCGACGCAGACGAAGTCCCACGACGTCGAGCAGCAGAGCGGATCCTCCGAGCACACGGTGTCGCAGCAGTACGGGTCGTTGCAGTACGGGCTGGCGTGGGGCTCCAGGCAGGGCCCGTTCGTGCCGGAGGCGCACCCCACCGGCCCCGAGCACAGGAGCGACGCCAGCGTCGCGCACTCGGCATCCCAGGACTCCGTGCAGCAGATCGGGCTCACGTTGCAGACGATGCTGCAGCAGCTCTCGGAGTCGCAGCCCGGATTGTCGTGGGTGCTGAAGCAGTCGCCGGCGCAGGGGCAGTTCCAGTCGGATCCGGAGGGAGGCGAGCACAGCGCCCGCGCCTGTGCGGCGCAGGTGGCGTCCCACGCCGCGGAGCAGCAGCTCGGGTCGGCCAGGCACACGCCGTTGCAGCACGCCGTGTCGCGGCAGCCGGGGTTGCCGTGCGCCGAAGTGCAGTCGCCCGGGGCCGGGCAGCTGTAGGCCGCGGGGCACACCGCCGACGCGATCACCACGCAGTCGATGTCCCACGACTCGGTGCAGCAGGTGGGGTCGGCGCTGCACACGGCCCGGCTGCAGGCGGCCACGGCGCAGCCGGGCGAGTCATGGACGTCGAGGCAACCGTCCCGCCCGATGACCGTGGGGAAGTCGGGCTGGCAGACGAAGTTCGCTTGGTAGGCGCACACCGCATCCCAGCGGATCTCGCAGCAGAACGGGTCGATGTCGCGGCAGATCGTCTGGCAGCAGGAGACGTCGTTGCACCCCTGGGTCCAGAAGCTGGCGATCCAGCAGCTGCGCGGCGACTCGCCGCACTGCTCGATCGGGTCGCCGCACTGGTCCTCGGCCCGCGCCGCGCAGGCCACGTCCCACACCTTGTCGCAGCAGAACGGGTCGACCGCGCACACCTTCTCGCAGCACTCGGCGTCGGAGCAGTTGGGTGCGCCCTTGGCCACGTAGCAGCTTCCGGAGTACGGGTCGCCGCAGCCTTCGCAGATCTCGGCCGCGCGCAGCACGCAGTCGGCATCCCAGGCAATGGTGCAGCAGTCGGCGAACTCCGGGTCCGTGCACACCGCGGTGCAGCAGCCCGGCCGGTCGCAGCCCGGCGTCAGCCTCGGCACGAAGCAGCTGCCGTTCACCGGAAGCCCGATCTCGGTCAGGCAGCCGGGGTTGTTGCTGCACAGGTCGACCGCGCCCTCCGCGCACGGGGCGTCCCAGGCCACGTAGCAGCAGTAGGGGTCGCGCTGGCAGACGAGCTGGCAGCAGAACGCCTCGGAGCAGCCGGGGTCCCGGTGCTCCTCGAAGCAGCTGATGGGAAGCCCTTCTTCATCGAGCTCGCCGCAGATGCAGCCCAGTCCGTCGCAGGCCGGCAGCACCAGCGCGAACTGGGTGCACGCAAAGTCCCACGAGATCTCGCAGCAGATCGGGTCTTGGGCGCACACGGCGGCGCAGCATCGACCGTTCTCGCAGAAGGGCGTTGGGTGGATCACGCAGCAGTCGCCGCTGCCGGCTGCACCGCAGCCCGAGCACTGCTGGTCGGCCAGGTTCACGCAGGCCTGGTCCCAGGCGATCGCGCAGCACTCCGGCTTGATCTCGCAGACCGCTTGGCAGCACTCCGCATCCGAGCAGAAGGGGGTGGAGTGCGGCGCATCGCAGGGGCCGGCCACCGGGCTGCCGCACTCCAGGCACTGCTGCACGGCCAAGGTCACGCAGTCGGCGTCCCAGGCCACCTGGCAGCACAACGGATTGAGGACGCAAACCTGCTCGCAGCACTCCTGGTTCTCGCAGGCCGGGGTGTCGTGGGGTTCGGTGCAGCTGGCGGGGTTCTGGCCGCAGGTGCGGCAGGTCACCAGCGCCTGATTGGCGCAGTCCTGGTCCCAGACTTGGCTGCAGCAGGTGGGGTCGATCTCGCAGACGGCGTTGCAGCAGTCGGCGTCCGTGCATCCGCCGCCGGCGGACTGCTCCTGGAAGCAGTCCCGCGGGTTCCCGTCCACGTCGGACTCGCCGCAGCCGGTCACCACCGTCGCGCAGCTGGGGTTGCGGGCGAACGGGGTGTCGCTGTTCGGGCCGATGGATGCCGCGCCACGCGTGAGCGTGCCGGCGTTGCGGCATCGGTACATGTGGACAATCGCCGCCGTCGAGTCGCCGGAGCCGGCGGGCCCGATGTCGGCGGATCCCGTGTTGGCGAAGATGCACCCGTAGTTGGTCGGGCTCTCGCCTCGCACGAGCGTCACTGCGTCGACGATCGCGTCCCAAGGCGGCAGGGTGCCGTCGACCGGCACCTGGAAGGGGATCTCGCACCGCGTCTCCAGGTCGGCGAACGCCCCGTTCACGCGCTGGCCCACCGCCGGCACTTGGCGAGGGTTGGCGGGCCGCGGATCCCGGTAGACGATCATGTGCGTGACGTTCGTGCGCGTTTCCTGGGCGAAGAACCGGTCGCCAACGATGAACGGGATGGCGAGTGACCCGCCGCCCGGCACCGTGAACTCGAAGGGACGCACCGCCGCCGGAACGCTGTTGGCGATCGTCGAGCCGACCTCGAACGACCCGTCCTTGACCAGCGACATGCCGACGGAGGCGACGTTGTTCTGCTCGACCACCCACGGCAGTCCTTCCAACGGCACCACCACGGCAAGCGTGCCCCACACGGACTGGTCGCCCGTCGCGACCAGCGTGCTCCTGGACACCTTGACGTAGAACCATCCCGGCCCGAACAGTCGGGTGGAGTTGGTGGGGTCTGCCGGGTTCGGTTGGTTCACCGTGGGGGCAAGCCCCGGGTCGGTCGGGGTGAACGCGCCGGGCGGCGTGCGGATCTCCACGTACCGGGATTCCGGCACCGTGGGATCGGTCTGGTTGAAGGGCTTGCCGGTCCGGACCTCGGAGAGCCGCGCCTTCGGAAGGCGCCCGATCTCGGTCGAGGCCGCCATCGACACCAGCTTCTGGAGCAGGTTGCGGTCGTCGTTGTCGATCTGTCCGTCGTAGTTGAAGTCCGCGGCGGCGCAGTACCCACCCGAGGGAACCAAGGTGTCCCGGAAGCAGGTTTCCCAGATCTGCAGGTCGATCGCGTTGACCCGGAGATCGTTGTTCATGTCGCCCAGCCAGATCGACCCCGTCGCCACGGTGCACAGGTTGTCGATGGGCAGCGGGCAGGGGTCCTGCGCTGACGCTGGCGCCCCCACCCGGCACCAGGCCAGGCAGAGCACGAGCAGGGCGACCAAGGGGTGGGTCAGGCGGGGCATGAACGGCATCCGGCGTATGGAGGTATACGGTCCCGAACGCCCAAGGCGAGGCACCGCCGGGCGCATTTTGGCAGATTCTCGGTCCCTCAGGCGCGGGTGGCGGGGCCGGCCGGCCGGTCGCCCCCGGCGAGCCCGCCGTACGTGCGCTGGCGGCTCGAGAAGTCCCCGATGGCGGCGTGCAACTCCGGCAGGCGGAACTCGGGCCAGAGGACGTCGGTCACGTGCAGCTCGGCGTAGCTCAGCTGCCACAGGAGGAAGTTCGAGAGACGACGCTCGCCGGCCGTGCGCACCAGGAGGTCCGGGTCCGGCAGCCCGTGCGTCGCCAGCGCGTCGGCGATGGCCGACTCGTCGATGGCACCCGGCTCCAGTTCTCCGCGACGGACGCGCACCGCGAGCGAACGCACCGCATCCACGATCTCCTGTCGCGAGCCGTAGTTCATGGCCAAGCACAGCGTCATGCCCCGGCACGCGCCGGTCTCGTCCTCGGTCCGATCGAACTCGGCCAGCACCGCCGCGGGCAATCCCTCCCGTCGGCCGACGCGCCGGAAGCGGATGTCGTTGGCAAGCATCATCTGGCGCTCGAGCTGCAGGTGATGGCGGGCGAGCTCCATCAGCGCCGTCACCTCGTCCTCGGGACGCTTCCAGTTCTCGCTCGAGAACGAGTAGAGCGTCAGCGCCTCCACGCCGAGGCGCGCGCACTCCTCCACCACGGCACGCACGCGGCGCGCGCCTTCGCGGTGCCCGGCGATCCGGGGAAGCCCCCGCGATTCCGCCCAGCGTCCGTTGCCATCCATGATGATCGCCACGTGCCGGGGCACGCGCGCGAAGGTCGGCGTGGCCGGATCGTCAGGCATGGGCGAGGGCCACGGCGCGGCGGCCGTGCACCAAGGTCTGCGTGCGCTCCGGGCCGACGCTGACCACCTCGACGGGCACGCCCACGAAGCGCTCGATCCGTTCGAGGTAGGCCTGCGCCGCGGCCGGCAAGCGCTGCCGATCGGTGGCGTCACTCACGTCCTCGCTCCAGCCGGTCATGGTCTCGTAGATGGGCGTCACCGACTCGAGCCGATGGGCGTCGGGGATGAAGCGGTCGGTGACCGTGCCGTCGGCCAGCCGGTACGCGGTGCAGACGCGCACCTCGTCGAGCCCGGAGAGCACGTCGAACAGGGTGCAGGCGATCCCGGTGGCGCCGCACACCATGGCGCTGTACCGAACCGCCACGAGGTCGAGCCATCCGCAGCGTCGCGGGCGTCCGGTGGTCGTGCCGTACTCGCGACCACGCTCGCGGATCCGCTGCCCGAGTTCGTTGTCGAGTTCCGTCGGGAACGGGCCAGCGCCGACGCGCGTCGAGTACGCCTTCATGATGCCCAGGACGCGGCCGATCGCGTGACCGGGGATGCCGGTGCCGGCGGGGATGCCGAGCGTCGAGCAGTTGCTGCTCGTCACGAACGGGAAGGTCCCGTGGTCGATGTCCAGGAGGCTTGCGTTCGCTCCCTCGAAGAGGAGCGACCGACCGGCCTGCACCGCATCGTGCAGCGCGTACACGGTGTCGGTGACGTGTGGGCGAAGCCGCGCGCCGAGTGCCGCATAGCGGTCGGCCAGGGCGTCGGCATCGAGCGGCGGCGTTCGGACCCCCAGGGCCTCAAGCTCCGCGGTGCGCAGCGTGCACGTGACGCGCAGCCGGCTCCGCAGGTACTCCTCGTCGAGCAGGTCGCCCATGCGGATCGCCGTTGAGCGGCGGATCTTGTCCGCATACGCCGGGCCGATGCCGCGGCGCGTGGTGCCGATCGCGAGGTTGCCGCGCTCGGCGGCGGTCTTGGCGCCGAGGTACTCCTCGAGCGCTGCATCCTGCTCCTTGTGGTACGGCATCACCACGTGGGCCCGGTCGCTGATGCGCAGGTTCTCGCCCACGCGCACACCACGACCGGCCAAGGTATCGATCTCCTGGATCAGCTTCTCGGGATCGACCACCACGCCGTTGCCGATGACGCACTGTTTGTCGGGGTAGAGGATCCCCGAGGGGATCAGGTGGAGCGC
>JBJOIF010000278.1:0-5615 GCA_046047335.1 Planctomycetota bacterium
CGGGCTGAGCCCGTCGCCGATGACCACCTTCCTCGCCGTCTGTGCGGGACTCGGGCTGGCCGCCGCGTGCGGCCTGCGGGTGTTCCTGCCGCTGTTCATCGTGGCGATCGGTGTGAAGGCCGAGATGATCACGGTGGGATCCTCCTTCGAGTGGCTCGGCTCGAGCGCTGCGCTCGTGCTGCTCGGCACCGCCACGGTGGTGGAGGTCGTCGGCTTCATGGTCCCCTGGGTCGACCACGTCCTTGACCTCATCGCGGCACCCATGGCGGCCGCCGCGGGTGCGGTGCTCATGACCAGCCAGCTGGTGGCCGGAACGGTCACCGGGGCGGACGGCGTGGTCGAGCCCCTGATTCCTCCGGCGGTCGCGTGGTCCCTCGGGATCATCGTCGGGGCCACCACGGCCTCCGGCGTCGAGGCGGCCTCGATCGCGGGCCGCGTCTCGAGCTCGGTGTTGACGATCGGTTGGCTGAACCCGATCTACGGCTTGGTGGAGACGGTGCTCTCGTTCACCCTCACCATCCTCACCCTCGTGGTTCCCGTGCTCGCCGGCCTGCTGGTGCTCATGTTCCTGCCCGTGCTGCTGGTGGCCGTGTGGCGGGTCTTGGCGTGGCGGCGCAAGCAGCGGCTGGCCCACGAGGAGAAGCTCCGCGTGGCGCGCGAGCGCATCGCGCTCGCCATGTCGCACCATGCTGCACGCGCAGGTCCGGTGGTGTGACCGATGTCCGGGTTCGATGCGCTCTGTCGCGACTTCTGCGTCAACCAGAAGCTCGTCCTGAAGATGGACCTGCCTGGCGCCCGTGAACCGGTGCTGGATCTCTTCGGTCGCCTCCGCAAGGAGATGCCCCGGCTCGCCAATCTCGAGCGCTATCCGGACGGCGAGGTGGCGCTGGAGTCCGACGAAGACGATCGTGACTTCCTCTGGGTCGCGATGCGGCAGACCTCGCTCAAGAGTGGATGGGTGAATCCGGCCAGCCTGGACGACGCCTACCGGATGCACCGCTCGGTGCTCGAGGTGGCCCCGTTCTTCCTTTCGATCAGCCCGCTGGATGTGGCCCACCTGGAGCTCGTGTACGCCTTCGACTTCGAGTGCGACGGCAACCGGGACGAGGTGGTGCTCGACGCGCTGCTCGGCGGGTCGCATCTGGGGGACTTCGCTGAGTCGGCCACCGACACGGTGATCGATGCCCAGCCGTTTCTGGCGCTGGTGCTCTCGGATGCCCCGGACATGCACGTCTACCTCGAGGTCCGCACGCGCACGCCGCGTGGCGAACCGGTGGCCGCGCGCGAAGGCGGCGAACCCCTGAGCGTGATGCTCACGGTGCGCCGGACCGGGCCGGTCGCTCGGCTCGAGGACCTGCCGACGCACCAGGCCGCGCTGGCCGGGCACGGTGAGCGCCTGGTGGAGCAGCGGCTTCTGCCGCGCGTGCTGGCCCCCCTGCGGGCGCGACTTGACCGGGGTTGACGCGCTTCGGCGCGGAGCGCCGCGATGATCACTGCCCGGAAGCGATCCATCGCATGATGGACGCGGTGTCGCGCAGGTCGGGGACCGTCCGGTCGGCGCCGGCAGCGTGCAGTTCGTCCACCGTGAACTTGCCCGTGGCCGTCGCCAGCACGCGCGCCCCGGCGGCCCGGGCGCAGTCGACGTCGTAGGGCGTGTCGCCGATGATCAGCACCTGCCGCGGGTCGACCGCGCGAGCGTGCCGTTCGCGGTAGCGGTTCATCGCCACGGGCACGAGGCTGCGGCGGTCGGGACCGTCGTCCCCCCACGCGTTGACCACGAAACGGTCCGGATCGATGCCCGCATGGCGGACCTTGAGGCGACCGGTCCGCTCGTAGTTGCCCGTCAGCAGGCCGATGGTGGTGCCGGAAAGCCCGGCCACCGCATCGACCAGTGCGGCGGCGCCGGGCAGGGCCTCCACGGTGTTCCGCTCGGCCAACCGACGCTCGAGGTGCCCGGCGTAGGTGTCGCGGAACGCGGCGTGCGCCGCATCGTCAAGCGGGTAACCGTGCACGGCGCCCAACTCCCGCCAGATCAGCGTGTCGAGCCGGCCGTGCACCTCCACCTTGCCCCAGTCCGGGTCGGTGCCGTGGAGCTCGCGCAGCGCGGCGCCCATCGCATGGATGCCCGCACTCAGCGAGTGGAGCAGCGTGCCGTCGATGTCGAAGAGGATCAGCATGCCACGGCCGCGCAGACCTTGCGGGCGGCGTCGGCGAGGTCGGTGGCGGACTGCATGGTGGGCAGTTCGGCACGGGCCGCATCGAGGACCAGTCGGGCCTCGGCCACGTTGGTGCCCTCCAACCGAACCACCAGCGGCACCTTGAAGCCGACCGTCTTGGCGGCGGCCACGATGGCGCGCGCGATGCGATCGCACTGCATGATTCCGCCGAAGATGTTCACCAGCACGCCCTTGACGTTCGGGTCGGACAGGATGATCCGGAACGCCTCGGTCACGGCGTCCTCGCTGGCGCCGCCGCCCACGTCGAGGAAGTTGGCCGGATCGCCCCCGTGCAGCTTGATGATGTCCATGGTGCTCATGGCCAGGCCCGCGCCGTTCACGAGGCAGCCGATGTTGCCGTCGAGCGCCACGTAGTTCAGCTCAAACTCCCGGGCGCGCATCTCCGATGGATCCTCCTCGGAGGGATCGAACATCTCGCGCAGGTCCGGGTGCCGGAACATTGCGTTGTCGTCGAAGTTGAACTTGGCATCGATGGCGATCACCTGCCCATCGGGGTGCGCAGCCGTCGGCGGCGTCACCACCAGCGGGTTGATCTCGGCGAGGCTCGCGTCCTTGGCGAGGAAGAGGCCAGCCAGCCGCATCATCACGTCGGCGGCCTGTGCGACCTGCTTGCCGGTAAAGCCGAGGCGGAACGCGGTCTCGCGCGCCTGGTACGCGCTGAGGCCGCACAGCGGGTCGAGCGCCACCTTCACGATCGCGTCGGGGCGGGTGGCGGCCACGTGCTCGATCTCGACGCCGCCCTCGGCGCTCGCGATCAGCGTGTTGGTGCGGCGGGCCCGGTCGGTGACGATGGCCAGGTAGTACTCCTTGGCGATGTCGACGCCCGCGGCCACGAGCAGGCGGCGGACCTCCAGCCCTTCGGCGGGGGTCTGTGGGCTGACCATCCGGTTGGACAGCATGAAGGTGGCGGCCGTTTCCGCATCCTCGGCCGTGCTGCACACCTTGACGAATCCGGCCTTGCCGCGGCCACCGGCGTGGACCTGCGCCTTGACGACCACGATCGTCGCTCCGGCCGCGAACAGGCGCTTGGCCTCGGCAGCCGCATCGGCCACGTTCTCCACCATCTTGCCCGGCGGGACGGGGATGCCGGAGTCTGCGAGGAGTTGCCGCGCCTGGTATTCGTGGATCTTCATGGTGTTCGGGGCCCGGGATGCGGGGGCCGAAAGTCTACGACACCGTGGCGCGGCGCGCCTTCCACCACTCCCAGGCGAGGGGCATCACGCTGACCACAATGATCCCCAGCACCACCTTGCTGAAATTGCGCTGCACGAACTCCAGGCCGCCCAGCCAGTACCCACCGCCCATCAGGAGCCCGACCCAGAGGATCGCGCCGAACACGTTGTAGAAGAGGAAGCGCCCGTAGCGCATCGTGCCGACCCCGGCCACGAAGGGCGCGAAGGTCCGCACGATCGGGACGAACCGCGCGAGCACCACGGCACGGCCGCCATGGCGCTCGAAGAAGGCCTGCGTGCGCTCCAGGTGTTCGCGCTTGAGCCACCTGAACCGTCCGCTGAACGCCAATGGGCCGATCGCGCGTCCGACGTGGTAGTTGACGCCGTCGCCGATCACGGCGCACGCGAAGAGCACGAGCGCCATCACGTCGGCGCGCACGGCCGGGGCGGCGCCCGCGTCCCGCGCCACGCTTTCCACCGTGGCCACCACGGCACCGGTGGCGAACAGCAGGCTGTCGCCGGGCAGGAACGGCGTCACGACGAGGCCCGTCTCGGCGAAGACGATCAGGCCGAGCATGGCGTACGTCAGCCCACCGCCCAACGTATCCACGATCTGCGCGAGGTTCTCGCGCAGCTGTCCGGGTTCGCTGATCAGCATCCAGAGGTCGTGGAAGAAGGCATCCATGGTGAGGATCGAGGGGTGCAGCGGGGCGGGAACTGGCGGCGCCTTGGAAGAAACCGGTGGGCCAGGAAGCCACACGGCCCGGACGCATGGTCCGGGCCGTGGGAATCGGAAGCGGACGGGGCGGGATTCGAACCCGCGATACAAGGAATACCTCGTATACCGGTTTAGCAAACCAGCGCCTTCAGCCACTCGGCCACCCGTCCGGGTGGAGGGGCAGTCTAGCAGGGTGGGTCCGTCGCCGCCATCACGCCGCCGCGAGGCGGTAGAGCTCGAGGATCGCCGTCGGCGGGTCGTACGTTCCGCCAGCGAGTCCGGCGCGGCCCGGCAGCGCGGACGTGCAGTACGCCAACTTGCCGCGCTCGAAGCTCGCCCGCAACAGGACCTCGGTGCCCGTCCGAAGCTCCAGATGCACCCATGGCGCACGCCCGGACACGTGCACGGTCACGTTGTCCGGAAGGTTCACGGTGGAGATGTTCCCGGCGCGATCGAGGGTGGCGCGGCAGCGGGCCTCGATCGCGCCCTCGCGCCATTCGGCCTCGAGCCGGAGCACGGCGCTCGCGAAGCGCTGGCCCGCTCCGCATGCCGAGGCGGCCACCGTCCAGGCCACATCCAGGCGTGCGGGATTCATGACTCGTCCCCGGATAGGGCGCGAAGCGCGCCCGCAAGGCCATCGCCGTCGGCCCGCAGGTAGTGCTCGGTGACGGCGTCAATCACCCGGATGAACGAACGCATGTCGTCGAGCTTCTGAGCCAGCGCGCGCGCCTCGTCGACGGCGGTCGCCGGGCCGGCGGCCGCACCGCAGGCGATGGCGCGATCGGCGAGTCCCTTGCATTCGGCAACGAGCGCCAGGAGCGGGTCGATCTCGCGGGCCTTGCGCGCCCGGATCACCAGCGCGAACAAGGTCCACACGTCCTGCTCGGCGACGAAGTAGTCCCGACGGTCCTCGGGTCGGTGCTCCCGCCGCACGATGCCCCATTCGACCAGCGTGCGCGTGGTCATGGAGGCGTTGCCGCGGCTGATCCCGAGGCGCGTCATGATCTGCTCCGCGCCTAGGGGCGCCGCCTCGACGAAGAGCAAGGCGTGCACCTCGGCCATGCTCCGGGGAACGCCCCAATGGGCGGCCATCTCCGCCCAGAGTTCGATGAATCGATCCTTGGAGCGACGCAGCGCGGCGTCCGCACCATCCCCCGCGGATTGGGCGGGGGCGGGGGGCGCCGGCAGAGGGGGGCTGGCCGCGTCGTCGTTCATTCTGAATTGAAATGTAGGCCAGCCGGCGCGTGGCTGCAACGGAATTGCCTCCACGGCCCGGAATCGGGATCTCGTCCGTCCGCCAAGAAAAAGCCCCCGGCCGGGGCCGGGGGCGGGGAGGGCGCAACGCTCTGGCCGGGGGTTACGGGCCGAGCCCGCCGCCACCACCCGGATTGAAGATGTCCACGTCCAGGGCGAAGTTCAGCTGGTCATGGAGCACGGTGTAGGCCTGCGTCGTTAGGCCGCAGGTGTACACCCGCGCATAGATCCGCG
>JBJOIF010000279.1:0-4412 GCA_046047335.1 Planctomycetota bacterium
AATTTTCTCACATTTTCTTTCCCCACCCCCTTGTCGTGCGGACGCGTTGCGCTACACGACCTGCTGCAAATGCGCCGAACGCAGAAAATGCCATAAAAACAGGCAAAAACGTGCCGCATGCACGTGACCGACAATGACACCCATGGCACGCACCAACGATCGCGCCGTCGATCCATCCACCGCCGCACGACCGCTCCGCATCGTGCTGCATGGGGCGAACGGGCGCATGGGTGCACGCATCTTGGCATGCGTACCGCGCGATGGCGGCGCACACGTCGTGCAGGCCCTCGACCGCGACGACGAACTCGCGGTGCTGCCGGGCCAGGCGGACGTGGTGATCGATTTCTCGAGCGACGATGGTGCCGCGCGGGCCGCACGGCACGCCGACCGACTCGGGTGCGCGCTCCTCGTTGGAACCACCGGCCTCTCGCAGGCAACGCTCGAGGCCATCGCCACCGTCGCACAGCGGATCCCGACGTGCGTGGCGCCAAATACGTCGCTCGGGGTCGCGGTCGTGCGGGACCTGGTGCGGCAGGCTGCGCAGCTCCTGCCCGGGTACCACGTGGACATCGTGGAGACCCACCACGTCCACAAACTTGATGCCCCCAGCGGAACGGCGCGGAGCCTTGCCGCCGCCGTGCATGCCGGCTCCGGAATGCCGATGCCTCCCGAGCGCATCCATGCGATCCGGGCGGGAGACGTGGTCGGCGACCATGAAGTGGTGTTTTCAGGCCCGGGCGAGCGGATTTCCATCCGGCACCACGCCACCGACCGCGACCTGTTCGCCATGGGGGCACTGCGACTGGCGCGCTGGCTCGTCACCCGCCCGCCGGGGATGCACGCCATGGAGGCGTCCAACGCATGAGGCACGCACACCCGGCGCCGTGCGGTGGCTAGGCTCCGCGACGTGAGCAGTGACCTCCTCCGATCGTTCGCGATTCCCGGCGGCATCCAACTCGCGGTGGAGCGCATGCCCGGGACCCGAAGCGTGTCCATGGTCTGCCTGCTGCCAGTGGGCTGCGCCGGCGACCCCGCGGGCGCCGCGGGCGAGGGCGAAGCACCGGTGCTGGCGGAACTTGTCTTCCGGGGTGCCGACGGCATGTCGAGCCGGGCATGGAGCGACGCCATGGACACCTTGGGGGCCCAGCGCCACGCCGGCGCCGGCACCCACCAGCTCACCCTGTCGGCGCTGTGCCTCGGTGACCGGCTGCCCGACGTGATGCGCCTGCTGTCGCTGGCCATCCGTCGCCCCAACCTCGATACCGAGTCGCTTGACGCGGCGCGTTCGCTCGTGCTGCAGTCGCTGCGTGGCCTGCGCGACGAGCCGCAGCACCTGGCCAGCGTCATGCTGCGCGAACACGCGATGCCCGCCCCGTTCAATCGCTCGGGGTACGGGACCGAGGAGGGGCTGGCGTCCCTGACCGCGGAGGGCCTTCGGGCGTCCTGGCACCGCCGGGCCCTTCCGGCCGGCACGTTCATCGGGATCGCGGGCGACGTCGATCCGGCGCACGCGCGCGACCTGGTGGCGGGGCTCTTCGAAGGATGGACCGGCTCGGCCGAGGACCCACCGGTGGCCGCGCCGGCCCGGCTCGGCACCCACCTGGTGGAGCTCGACACGCAGCAGACGCATCTGACGCTCGGATTCCCCGCCCCGCCGGACCGCGACGCGGATGCCGTGGCACACCGGGTGGCCGTGCGCGTCCTTGGCGGCGCCACGAGCAGCCGGCTGTTCACCGAGGTTCGCGAGAAGCGGGGCCTGTGCTACTCGGTGGGCGCCAGCAGTGCGCTCGGCCGTGACCGAGGGCTGCTGCAGATCTATGCCGGGAGCACGCACGAGCGCGCCCACCGCACGCTGGAGTGCATCCAGGCCGAGCTCGAGCGGTTCGAACGCGGCATCACGGCCGACGAGTTCGCCGATGCGATCGTCGGCGCCAAGAGCGCGCTGGTCATGAGCGGGGAGAGTTCCGGGGCACGCGCCTCCGCGATTGCGGGCCAGCTGTGGCGGCTCGGCCGACCGAAGGATCTCGGCGAGAGCGCGGCGGAATTCGATCGCCTCACCCACGCGGAGGTCAATCGCCACATCGAGCGCCACATGGGGGCGTCCTGGCGGGCGGCGCGGACGTTGGTGATGGTGGCACCCTCGGCGCCGGCGACGGACGCCGCCGGCCCGGTCACGCCTGGCGCGTGACGCCGGGGTCCACGGGTTCGATCACCGTGTACTGGTCGAGGTTCAGGACCACCAGCTCGCCGTCGTCCTTGCGGAGCTCCAGGCGATCGAGCCAGAGCCGATCGTGCAGCGCGTGGGCGAACCAGCTGCCGGTCTGCGACTGGCGGTACCGGATCACCGTGCCTTCCACCGCCGTGGCGGCCACGCGGCGCACCGCAGGCATCTGCTGGGTGACCTTGACGCGGGTGCCGGGAGCGAACGCGGAAGCCTCGATCATGGGACGGGAAGTATAGGTCGACCCCGGAATCGCCACTGGCTGAGCACGACCCCGCCGAACATCAGGGCGCACCCGAGCAGCTTCCAGGCGGTGAGCGGGGATCCGAGCGCAGTCCACCCGAGCGCCAAGCAAGCGGCCTCCGACAGGGCCGCAAACACGCTTTCCAAGCTCAGGAGGATCGCGGCGTGGGCGGGCGGCGCGCTTGACTGCGCGACCGTCTGCAGCGTGAATGCCACGCATGTCGAGAGGAGCGTCGCGTAGAGGAGCGGCCACGCCACCGCGTGCAGGCTCGACCAGCTGAACCGCTCGGCAGTGCCCCACCCCTCGGTCCCGAACCACGTGGAGACGATCACGGAGGCGACCAGGGCCCCCAGCCCGGTGACGCCGAACTGCACCGTGCTCACGACGAACGGGTC
This sequence comes from Planctomycetota bacterium, assembly GCA_046047335.1. Taxonomy (GTDB): domain Bacteria; phylum Planctomycetota; class Phycisphaerae; order Phycisphaerales; family SM1A02; genus UBA966. The sequence goes on from JBJOIF010000279.1 coordinate 2,861, forward strand.
CGCCTCGCGGGCGGCCCAGCCGATCACCTGCACGTGCAGGCTCCAGGCCACGGCGCATCCGAGCACCCACAGGTCGCCCCGGTTCACCGTGATTCCGCCGCCCGCCGGATCCCAAAGGCTCAGGAAGAAGAGCCCGGCCACCGCGAGCACCGCGCCCCACCACACGTTCCACCCGACGCGCTGCCCGACCACCAGCCCGAGCATCGGCACGATGATCACGTACAGCGCGGTGATGAACCCTGCGTTGCTGACGCTGGCCTCGTGCATGCCCACCTGCTGGAGCGTGCTCGCCACCGCCATGGCCACACCGGCAAGCAGCCCGCCGACGATGGAATCGCGCCGCGGGCGGCCCCGGGCCACGCGCGGCCAGCGCCACAGCGCCACGGGCAACACCAACGCCGCACCCAGGGAGTACCGCACCCCATTGAAGAGGATCGGGCCCATGTGCTCGGTGGCCAGCTTCTGCGCGACGAACGTGGATCCCCAGATCAGGGCCGCGGCCAGCAGCAGCAGGTCGGCGGCAACGGTGCCCATGCGCGCGCGCGGCGCGTCGGCCGCGGGTGCGTTCACGGCGTCCGTCCCGGACCGGGGCCGGGCCCCATCGACGCGGCGGGCATCGGGGCATCGGACGCCGGCCAGCGGACCTCGCGCGAGGCCGTCATCCGCGATCCGTCCACGCCCTCGAAGGTGGCCTGCACGACACAGACGCGGCCCGCCGCCGGATCCACCGAGAGCGGCACTCGCAGCGAGTACGTGCGCGTTGCGGGATCCCACGCCCGCGCGTGGCCCCCGAGCCCGCCGAGGTCGGCGGCGGCGCGTCCCACCGGGTTGGTGTCGAACAGCACGTTGACGGAGAGGGTGCCGATCGCCTTGGTGCCGTCGCCCTCGATGTCCGTGAACTCCACCCGTACGTCGATCATCGACCCTCGGCCGTCGGGACCCCGGAACGGCGTGCTCAAGGCACTCACGTCCATGCGCTCGGCACGCCAGCGCCACGTCACGCCGGCACCGGCGTCGGCGACGGACTGACCCGCCCGTTGGCCGTCGCATGCGCCGAGCGGTGCGGCCGCCAGCACAAGCGGTGCAGCCCGGAGGACGAACCATGCTGCGCCGGAGGCATCCCGCCACCGGCACCCGGATCGGTGGGCCCTCGGACCGTGGGACGGGTTGCGGATCGACCGAGGCATGGGCGGGGGGAAGATAGCCGCTTGTATCATCGATCCATGCGATCGATCGCCGCTGCCGTGGCCGTCCTGACCGCCTTCGCCATCGGCTGCGAGGCGCCCCAGCAGGCGTCCGCCCCCGAGCCACGCGAGTCCGGCTCCGATCCGATCCCCCATGAGGGCGAAGCGATGCGGGCGGAGCGTGAACCGGAGTCGGTGGCGGCGCCGGAGCCAGAACCGGCGCCAGCGCCGGTGCCTGAGCCGATGCCCGTGCCCGAGCCCGCGCCGGAACCTGCACCCGCGCCCGAACCTGCGCCGGTCCCCGAGGCTGCCCCGATGCCCGAGACTGCACCGGCGCCAGCTCATCCGGACCTCGTGCCGCACCGCGA
>JBJOIF010000280.1:0-3584 GCA_046047335.1 Planctomycetota bacterium
CGCTTCTTCCTGAAGAGTTGGCTCGACCGCAACGACATCCATCTGGTGATCGTGGGCCCGGAGGGTCCGCTCGCCGAGGGCATCGTCGACGACCTCCAGTCGCCCACGCGCCGGGTGTTCGGGCCCGTGCGCGACGCCGCACGGCTCGAGTCCGACAAGGCGTTCGCCAAGCAGGTGATGAAGCAGGCCAACGTGCCCACGGCCGACGGCCGGGCGTTCACCAACCTCGAACAAGCCAAGGCATTTGTCACCGCACGCGATGCGCCCATGGTGGTCAAGGCCGCGGGACTGTGTGCGGGCAAGGGCGTGACGGTCTGCGACGACGCGGCCGACGCCGTCCGCGCGCTCGACGCCGCCATGAAGGACCGCGCCTTCGGCGATGCCGGCTCCACCGTGGTGGTCGAGGAGAGGCTGATCGGCCAGGAAATCAGCGTGCTCGCCCTCGTGGATGGCCGCACGATCACCGTGCTCGACCCCTGCCAGGACCACAAGCAGGTCGGCGAGGGCGACGTGGGCCCGAACACCGGCGGCATGGGCTCGTACTGCCCGACCCCCCTGGCCACCGAGGACGTCGTGCTGCAGGTGTCGCGCGACGTGCTCGTCCCCACCGTCGACGCGCTGCACCGTGACGGCGTCACGTTCCGCGGGGTCCTGTACGCCGGCATGATGCTGACGCCGGGCGGGCCGAAGGTGCTGGAGTTCAACACCCGCTTCGGCGATCCCGAGACGCAGTCGATCATGCCTCGCCTACGCGCGGATCTGGTGGACCTGCTCTGGAAGGCAGCGGGGGGCGAGCTCGAGCGCGCGACGGTCGACTTCGACCCGCGCGCCGCGTGCTGCGTGGTGGTGTGCAGCGAGGGGTATCCGGGCCAGGTGACGAGCGGACACGCGATCGAGGGGCTGGACGATGCCGCGCGCGTGGCCGGCCCCAACGAGGAGGTGGTCGTGTTCCACGCGGGGACGACGCTGGCCGCCGACGGCACCATCCGGACGGCCGGCGGTCGCGTCGTCGGGGTCACGGCCGTGGCCGCCGACCTCCAGCGGGCGCGCGACCTCGCCACGGAGGCGGCCGGCCGAGTCCGGTTCCCGGGCGCCTTCTTTCGAAGAGATATCGGACACCGCGTCTTGGCCCCCACGACCCGCCGCCCGGCCCCCACGGCCTGAACCGCACGACCGAGACCCCTGCTGGCGGGCGGTGCACCGCCCCCGATGCAACTTCACCGAGTTGCCCGTGCATCAGGGGGCGAGTAACTTCCGTATGGACTTCGCGCGGCCGCAGGGGTGCCCCTGTGGCCGGGCTGTCGTGATGTAGAGATAGGACCGCCATGCTGACCCGACTCGTTGCCACGGCGTGCGCCGTTGGCGCCCTGACCGGCCTGCTCGCCGCCTCACCCATTTCCCCCGACCGGGGCAAGGGTCCCGTCCTTGGCAACGGGCAGCCGCAGTTGGCGGCGGGTGGTCCTGTCTCGAGCCCCGACGCCCCGACGACCCCCGGCAGCACCGGCCGGAAGCCCTTCCCCAAGGTGCCCTCGGCCGAGTTGCAGTTGCCGACGCACGCGCTCACTGGCAAGCCGACCTGGAACGGCCGGCTGCTCGTCAAGTTCCGCGACGAACTGCGCATGCGCGCCGACGTGATCCCGGGCAACGTGCTCCGCGGCGCCGACGTGGCCGCCACCGCCGAGGCGACGGCCGTCCTCGCCAACTTCGGCGGCACCGTCCGCAGCTACTCCCGTCATACGCCCGAGCAACTGCGGGCCCTCGAAATGCGCGCGCAGGCCGTCAGCGGCAAGGCGCAGCCCGACCTCGCGGGAATGATGTACGTCGACGTGCGTCCGGAGCAGCTGTTGGCCACCGCGCGCGCATTCAACGACCTCGACATCGTCGAGTTCGTCGAGATTGAGCAGAGCGCCGAGCAGCACTCGCCGCAGAACTTCTCTGAGCAGGACGGCTGCGGCCAGGCCGGCGAGGACGCGCTCACCGGCCAGACCACGGGCATCAACAACTGCTACACCGCGAGCGTCCCACCCCAGGGCTTCCCGCTCAACCGGTGCTCCGCGCTCGGCGGTGGCGGCGGCTGCAACGACCTCGCGGCGTGCAACTTCCCGGACGGCCCCCAGGCGCCGTGCCGCTACGGGTGCAACAACGCGAACTGCTGCGGCGTGATCTCGTCGTGCCTGCCCGGCTGCGCGAGCGTCGAGGACGGCCAAGGCTGGGATGCCCTGTGCGCGACCTACGCCAACGTCCTGTGCGCGGCGATCGGCAGCGTGTACGACGCCGGTCCGCCGGTGGGCGGCAGCGGCGACTCGGTCCCCGGCCAGTACAAGTTCGATCCCTGCTTCGCCATGCGCGGCACCATCGTGCCGCTCGGCGGCGCGGGCGGCGACGTCACGATCCAGGGGCAGCCGGTGACCCCGGACACCCCGAACGACGTGTCGTTCGGCCTCATGACCTACACCCTCGAGCCCGGAACGGGATCGTTCGTCGTGGGCGTGGACACGCTCGATGCGATTTTCTACCCGACGGGGAGCATCGTGGACGAGGCCGACGTGGACTCGGGCGTGTCCCAGCAGGCCCTTCCGGACCCCAGCCTCGAAGGCGCGGGCGGACTGATCTCCGCCGGCTGCTTCTCGGTGCACCCCTTCGGCGGCTGCAACCAGACCACCTGCTGCGTGTACGTCTGCCGCGTGGATCCGGCGTGCTGCCTGATCGCCTGGGACGACAACTGCGTGGCCGTGGCCGTGAACGCGCCGCAGCCCTCGCCTGGATCGTTTGCCGAATTCCTCGGCCTTGGCTCGCCGTGCGCGTCCGGTGCCCTTCCCACCACCCCAGGAGTGGCCCCGAACACCAACTTCCCGCCCTCCGGCGCGACGCCGCTCCTGACGGGCGGACGCCAGATCCTCCCGGGCGGCATCCCCGGGAACGCCCGCGGCTACCAGACCTACATGGTTGGTCAGCCCGTCGTCGATCCGTTCTTGCCGCCGCCGGTCACGTATCCGGTGGCTCCGCCCACGCAGCCCTCCACCGAGGTGCCGGACCCCACGCGTGGCAACCAGGCCGGCAACCTCGGCACGCTGGCCTCGATCAACTCGGGCTATCGCGGTGGTGGCCTGGATCTCGAAGGCTTCGAGGACCTGATGGTCGACTTGGCCCTTGACCCCGTCACCAACGGACGCGGACAGGGATCCACCATCGCGGTCATCGACGTCTCCGCCTACGTGGAGCACGAGGACCTGATCAACCGCGTCAATCCCGAGCAGGGCCAGACCATCATCCTGATTGACCAGGATCCGATCGATCCCAACCACGGCACCGCCGTGATGGGCGTCATCGGGGCCGAGGACAACGACATCGGCATGACCGGCATCGCCTCGGGCGCCGACCTCAACTTCTACCCGTCCGTGAGCATCGAGGAGGGGGAGCGACTGCTCGCTGCCATCACCTCCGCGCTCATCGACCTCGGTGAAGGCGACATCATCTGCATGCCGATCGGCGCAGGCGGCAACTCGATCGTTGCCAACCCCGCCGTGAACCTCCTGGTGACCGTCGGTACCAGCGCTGGCATCACCACCGTGTGCAGCGCGGGC
>JBJOIF010000281.1:0-12781 GCA_046047335.1 Planctomycetota bacterium
GCGTCCGGCCGGGACGGCGCCATGCCCGCGATCCCACCGAAGGACGAGCGCCTGGCCTGGTGGCGCGACGCGCGCTTCGGCATGTTCATCCACTTCGGGCTCTACTCGACGCCCGCCGGCACGTGGGCCGGCAAGCCCGTCGGGGGCGTCGGTGAGTGGCTCCTGCAGAACGCGCGCATCGATCCAATCACCTACGAGCAGACGCTGCTGCCGCAATTCAACCCGTCGAAGTTCGACGCCCGGGAATGGGCGCGCATCGCCAAGGACGCCGGCATGGGCTACGTGGTCATCACCACCAAGCACCATGACGGGTTCGCGTTGTGGGACAGCGCGGCGAGCGACTACGACGTGATGGCCACGCCATTTCAGCGCGACATCATGAAGGAGCTTTCCGACGCAGTGCGCGCCGAGGGGCTCCGCATCTGTTGGTACCACTCGATCATGGACTGGCACCACCCGGACTACCAGCCCCGCCGGGAATGGGACGCACGCCCGGTGGATCCGCAATCCTTCCCGCGCTACGTCGACTTCATGTTCGCGCAGTTGAAGGAACTGCTCACGAACTACGGTGACATCGGCATCCTGTGGTTCGACGGGGAGTGGGAAGGCACGTGGAACCACGACTGGGGAAAGAAGACCGACGACTTCGTCCGCTCGCTGCAGCCGCGAATCATCGTCAACAACCGGGTCGACAGCGGCCGCGCCGGCATGGAGGGCTTCACCGCCGACGAGCAAGCGCGCGGCGACTACGGCACGCCGGAACAGACCATCCCACCGAACGGCATGCCCGGCAAGGACTGGGAGACGTGCATGACCATGAACGACACCTGGGGCTACAAGGCGTCGGACCACCACTGGAAGGACGCGCGGACGATGATCCGCATGCTCTGCGACATCGCGTCCAAGGGCGGCAACTTCCTGCTCAACGTCGGACCGAAGGGCGACGGCACCATCCCGCAGGAGTCGGTGGATCGCCTGAGGCGCATGGGCGAGTGGATGCGGGTGAACGGTGAGTCGATCCGCGGCACGCAGGCATCGCCGTTCCCAAGGAAGTTCCCGTGGGGACGGGTGACCACGAGGAGCCTGCGCGGCTCGCACGTCGATGCAACGCGGCTCTACCTGCACGTGTTTGACTGGCCGGCGGACGGTGCGCTGCGGCTCGACGGTATCTCGAACGCGGCATGGGGCGCCACGGTGCTCGGCGCTCCGGGCCGGAAGGCGAAGCTTGAGCAGGTGGGCGACGCGATCGTGATCACGGGCCTCGGTGCCGATCCGGTCGACGCCGACTGCACGGTGGTGCAGCTGGATGTGAAGGGGGCTCCGGTGGTCGCCCCGTTCCGCGTTCGCGCCGCCGACGATGGCACCATCGTCTGCTCGGCCGCCGACGCGACCGTGACCGGCAGCATCCAATACGAGGACCGATTCGCGAACCTCGGCTGGTGGCGGGATCTGGCGAGCACCGCCGCATGGCCGCTCGACGCCGAACCGGCCGGCGCGTTCGACGCCACCATCGAGTACGCCGCCAGCACCGAGTGCGGCGGGACGGTCGAGTGGCAGGTGGTGGTCGGCGACGCCACCGTCGCGTCCGGCACCGCCGAACTTCCCGGACGTGGCGGTTGGGGCGACTTCGCCACCGTCCCGTTGGGACGCATCATGCTTCCTGCAGAACCATGCACGCTGCTCGTGAAGTCCGCACGCAAGTTGGGCGATTCCTTCATCAACCTCCGGCGCATCGACCTGCGACCGGCGGTGGCCCAGCCGTGACGGGTACCCTTCACGCCCCATGTCCAGCCAAGACGCCCCCGCGACGCCCGCCTTCACCCTGAACGGCACCTCGATCCCGCTCGCGCCGCAGGCACGCGAGCACTTCGCATGGTTGGCATCGCAGGTCTACCGGCAGATCCACCGCGGCAGCAACGGGCCGGTGCCGCTTCCTGCGCTGCTGACGATGGTGGCGCACGAGGGGACCACTGCGCAGGGCATCGGCACCGATGACCCGCGCATCCAGGCGATCCTGCTGACGCTGCACCAGCTGGGCATCGGTGCCGCGTCCGTGCAGGGCGAGGGCGCCGACCGGCAGGCCAAGTGGGAGAAGGGCTCGCACAAGGGAATCGACGGACAGCCGATCCTCGACTGCTTTTCCGAGGCCGGCATCGCCGACGGCCGCGCCTTGGCCGCGGCGCTGGCCATCGCTGGCGCGCGCCGCATCAACATCAACGGCACCGACATCCCCGTACGAATCAACGACGTGGAACTGATGAAGGCCCAGGTCGCCGAGGTGCAGAAGCGCCGGCAGGACGAGAGCCACCACGCCTCGATGGCGGCGGCGCGCTACATCGCGGAACTGGTGACCGAAGGTGCCGGGCCGAACGACCTGCGCCTGCGCGCCGCACTGGAGATTGCCGCCGATCTCGGCCTTCGTGCCTTGGCGGTGGACACGGTCAACCGATCGTTGCGCATCGCGGCCTTCAGTCGGGAGGCCGCCATGGCGGCCGCGTTCCTGCAGGGGGCGCCCGTCGAGCAACTGCCGGGGATCCTGGCGCAGGTGGATGCAATGCAGAAGTCCGCCGAGGAGACCGCCAAGCGCCTCGCGGCGCAGCAGGGTGGATCGGCCGGAGGTGCCGCCACGGCTCCCGGCAGCGCCGGCAAGGAACGTCCCGGAACCGCCGGGGGCAGCGTGGTCCGTCGGCGCCGACGCTGAATCCGCAGGAATCGCCGTTTCCTCCTCACGGTCCGCTTGACGGTGGCACCGGGGATTCGACCGTGTCCGTGGCCCTGCGGGGTGGGACGAGAAGGTCGCCCCGCAGGGCCCGAAGCATTCGGCATGGGAGGGAACCACCATGAAGGCACCTGAGCAAACGACGGACCGACGCGCGCCGATCATTGAGCGCATCGAGGTCCGGACGCAGCGGCCCGACCATGCCCAGGCCTACCGCCACGCGCTCCGCGGAAATCCCGTCGCGCGCGTCGCCGAGGGTCCGCTCCTGGAGGGCTGCATCGCGGATGCGGCGATCGCGCCGACCAACGGCTTCGGCCATCTGGATGCGGGGATCGACGGCGTGTTCGCGCGCCGATTCGGCCGTCGCACGCAGCGATCCCTCCAGGAGCGGATTGGGCTGGAGTTCGATGGCGAGCTGCCCGTGGGCAACGCCATCATCTTGGCCACCGGCGACCTTGCGCTGCCCTTCATGGTGGCGGCGCCGGCCACGCAGTTCCCCGCCTCGATCACGCCGGAACCGATGTTGTACCGATCGGTCCGCGCCGCGCTCGATGCGCTCGATGCATGGAACGCCGCCGACGATGGACCATGGATCCAGTCCGTGATCCTGCCCGATCCCGCCGTCGCCGCACGGTCATGGGACGTCGGGCAGCTGGCCATGCAGCTGTCTGCCGCCCTCCGGGACTGGCAGCGCTCGATCCGGTCACGCCACGCCGCGTGAGACCATCGGCATCGGAACGTCGATCGCCGCGCACATCGTGCGCAGCACCTCTGCCTCGTCAACGGTCACGCCCGCATCCGCGGTGATCGCGGCCACCGCCGCGTCGATCAGGCGACGGCGGTCCCCGGCGCCCGCTCCGGCGAAGGCGGTCAGCGCGGCATCGAGCGCATCGAGCGTGCACTCGCTCATGGGCAGGATCACCGGCCCGAGGACACCCGGTGCGGTCGCGCGCGCCGCATTCCATGCCGTCGCCGCACCCGAGGCATCGCGGGCCCCGATCCAGCACAGCGTCGAGATCGCGATGGCCGCATCCCGCGGGGTCGGCCGGCCACCACCCCGCCGGATCGGCGACGGATCGATGGCCTGGCGCACCAGCACCCGCACCATCCATTCGACGCGGTCCACCTGACCATCCGCCTGCACCAGGCGCGAGAGGATCACTCGGAAGGCCGCGGCCTGCGCTGGGGAGAGCATCGCCAGCGACGCCGCGCACGCCTCCAGTAGGGGCAGGCGCTGTTCCGGGGTTGGGCGGCCGCGCGCGGCCAGCGCCTCCACCACCTCCGCAAGCGGGCGATCGTGCTCGCGAACGATGGCGAGTTGCCGAAGCCTCTCGCCGGTGTCTGTCGAGAGGACGAGCAGGCACACCACGGCCCGGGCATCCGCCGGTTCGTGCGCGGCCTCGAGCACCGATGCCGGCATGGTGCCGAGGACGGCATGCGACGCTGCCAGCTGCGCCGGCCCAATCGCGCCGATCTCCGCGCGCGCGGCACGCACCGCTGGCCGCACGTCGGACGTCGCGCCTCCGCCATGCGCATGAGCCACGGCCGAGACGGGGGCAACCGCCGGAACCGGTGCCGTCACGACGCCCTTCCCCGTCGCTGACCCCGGCGGTGCCCCGCGCATGCCACGCACGCGTGCGATGCGCTCCTCGATCGGCGGGTGCGTGGCGAACAAGGCGGCCACGCCGTCCGCAAAGAGGAAGTGGCCGAACTCGGCCGCCGCGGGGGCCCGCAGGCGGCTGCCCGCGCCGCGAGCGATCTTCTCGAGCGCCCCCGCGATGCCATCGGCGTTGCGCGTGTACTGCACCGCACTGGCGTCGGCCAGGTACTCGCGCTGGCGGCTGACGGCGCTCTGGATGAGCCGACCGAAGAAGTAGCCGATGATTCCGACCAGGAAGAGGCCGATGCCGATGGCCGCGATCACCGCCACGCCGTCGTTTCGCTTGCCCGAACCGCGGAACCGGACCGATCGCAGCATTGCCCGGCCGATCATCGACAGCGCCAGGATGCCGCCGAGCCAGGCCACGAGCCGCATGTTGAGCCGCATGTCTTGGTGAAACACGTGGCTGAACTCGTGCGCCATCACGCCCTGCAGTTCATCGCGGTCGAGCGCACGGATGCATCCCCGCGTGACGCCGATCACCGCGTCCTTCGGCGTGTTGCCGGCCGCGAACGCGTTGATCCCGGCCTCCTCCATGATGTACACGGGCGGCACGGGCAGGCCCGAGGCGATCGCCATCTCCTCGACCACGTTGAGCACGCGGCGCTCCTCGGGATCGCGCGACGCCGGATCGACCTGCCGGCCACCAAGTGCAGCGGCGACGGCGCGGCCGCCGCCTGCCATCTGCGCCATCTTGACCAGCGTGCCCACCAGCACGATGGCTCCCACCGAACCCGCGGCGACCGCCAGGATCGATGGATTCGCGACGTTTCCGCCACCGAGCGAAAGGGCAAGCACCACATGGACACCCGCGACGGTGCCGAGCACCGCCAGCACGAAGAGCACCACCAGCGCGCTGGTGTTGCGCTTGGCCCGTTCCTGGCTCTCGAAGAAGTCCATCGCCATGATCACGATCCTGTGATGCCGGCGGTCGCCCGCGGGCGACGCACCCGTGACGGGTGCCTCAGGCCCCGCGCGCCGCGCCGAACACCACCTGCGGCACCGCGCGGGAGGCGCCGTCGGTCTCGAAGAGCGCCGCGGGAACGAAAGAGAACGTCCGCGCCACCAGCAGGTCGGGGAAGACGGAAAGCCGGGTGTTGTAGGTCATCACCGCGTCGTTGTACGCCTGCCGAGCGAAGGCGATGCGGTTCTCCGTGCTCACCAGTTCCTCCTGCAACTGCAGCGTGGACGCGTTCGCCTTGAGATCGGGGTAACGCTCCATCACGATCATCAGCCGGCCGAGCGCCGCAGCGAGCGATCCCTCGGCCCCGGCAAGCGCGGTCGTGGCCGCGGCGTCGCCCGGCACGGCGGCCGCGCGTGCTTCCGCGTTGACGGCAGCGGCACGGGCACGCGTCACGGCTTCCAAGGTCTCGCGCTCATGCGCCATGGCGCCCTTCACCGCGGCGACCAGGTTCGGCACGAGGTCGTGGCGGCGCTTGAGCTGGACGTCGATCTGCGCGAAGCCGTTCTGCACGCGCACGCGGCGCGAGACCAGCCCGTTGTAGATGGCCACCAGCCACAGCGCGACCACGCCCACCGCCGTGGCCGCCGCCACCACGGCCACCAGCGCCACGGAGGCATCGGCAACCACGGGCATGGTCAGGTGCAGGACGTCGGTCCTCATGCCCATGTTCTAGCACCACGCCGAAAAAGGCGCATGGAGCCGGACCTTCCGGACCATGCGCCCCACCTTGGGTGTGGACGGCCAAAGTGAACATCGGGACGGACGCGGTGCAGCCGTCCCGACCGATCCGGTACGCCCGTGCACACCCCGGGTTCGGCGATCCGTCTGGGTTCAGGTAGGTTTCCCGCCGCATGCTTGCGCGCAGTTCCTGCCACGGGCGCCGGATGGTGATCACCCTTGCCGATCCGGCGCGCCGGAACGCCATGGGCGATGCGCTCTTCAGCGCGCTGCACAACCGGCTGCTGGTGGCGGCGCTTGCCGCGGACGATCGGCTGCTGGCGAGCGACGGCTCACGCACCGGCGCCGACGTGCTCGTGCTCCGCGCCGATGGTCCCGCGTTCTCCGCAGGCTTTGACCTCGCCGCATGCGTCGAGCGACCGGCGCTCCTTGAGGGATTCGTGCATGAACTCTCCCGTGCGGTGCAGGCGCTGCGTGCGCTGCCGATCCCCGTCGTCGCGCAGGTGCACGGTGCCGCGCTGGCCGGCGGATGCGCCCTGCTTGCGGGATGCGACTTCGTGGTCACGAGCCCCGACGCGCAGCTCGGCTACCCGGTCCACCGGATCGGTGTGAGCCCGGCGGTGTCGTTGCCCGCGCTCGTCGCCGGCGCCGGCCACGGCGGCGCACGGCGGATCACCCTCGGTGGCGACATCCTCGACGGTTCGCAGGCGGTCCGCATGGGACTGGCCTCCCACTGCGCTCCCAGCGCGGAGGAGCTCGAGCCGTTCGTCGACGCCCTCGCCGAACAGATGATGGCCAAGGGACCCCAGGCGGTCCGTGCCACCAAGCGTTGGCTCAACGAGCTGGACGGATCCGCCGATCCGGCACTGCATCGCCACGCCGAACTCGCGAGCGCCGCGGCCGCCTCGGGCGACGAGTTCGCCGGACTCCTGCGCGCCTTCTGGGACGCCCGCCAGCGGGCGGTCACGCCTCGGTGACGTCGTGCGCCGCCGCATAGCGGCCGGACGTCATGCGCAGCACCTGCCGCGCCAGATCGTTCGCGAGCGCGCTCGCACCGAAGCGGAAGAGCCCGGGACCAAGCCACTCGTCGCCGAGCGTCTCCTTCACCATCACCAGGTAGGCGATCGCCTGCTTGGAGGTGCGGATACCGCCGGCGGGCTTCATGCCGATCCGGATCCCCGTGTGAAGGAAGCAGTCGCGGATCGCCTCGAGCATCACCAGCGTCACGGGCATCGTGGCGGCCGGCTGCACCTTTCCCGTCGAGGTCTTGATGAACACCTCGCCATCGACGGGAGCCGCCAGGCCGGGCACGGAGCATGCCGCCTCGATGGCGAGATCGCTCGCGCGGCGGACATTGTCGAGCGTCTCCAGCTCGCCGGTCTCCAGGATGATCTTCAGGTGCGCGGGCCGGCCCTTGGGTGGGTGCGCGCACAGCGCGCGCGTCTCCCGCACCTCCCGCATGACCTCGTCATCGCGGCCGCCCAGGAAGAGGCCGCGGCTGATCACCATGTCGATCTCGTCGGCACCGGCAGCGATCGCGTCCGCGCAATCGCGCAGACGGACGTCGAGCGGGTACTGGCCGCTCGGGAATCCGGTCGCCACGGCGGCCACCTTCACGGGGGCATCGCCGAGCGCCTCGCGTGCCTCGGCCACCATGGTCGGGTAGACGCATACGGCGGCCGCGTGGGGCACGGGCGGATCCGGTGGCAGGCACCCGGCGGGCACGTCCACCGGCGAGATCGCCTTGCGGCACAGGGCGCGCACCTTGCCCGGCGTGTCCTTGCCCTCGAGCGTGGTCAGGTCGAGCATCGAGATCGCCAGGCGCAGCGCACGCTGCTTGGACGATCCCTTGATCGATCGCTTCGCGAACGAGTCCGCCCGCCGCGCCGCCATGATGGCATCGACGCCGGGCATCGGCGCGTCAGCCGCCGCGGGCCTTGCGGAACAGTTCCGGCAGCGGGATCGCCTGCCGGAGCAGGAGGGCCTTCTCGCCGGAGTTGGCGTTCTCCACGTAGTAGATGAAGAGCATCTCGCCGCGGGCGTCGATCACGTAGAGCGCCTCGTACGGGCGATCCGACGGGCCGAGGCCCGTGTTCTGCGTGACCACGCTGGTGCCGTGCTGGCCCGTGTTGGCCGCGCCGGCGTAGGCGGCATTCAGCGGCATGCGCCCGGCCTGCACGATGGTGAGTGCAGCGAGGATGAAGGCGGTCGCCCCGAGGATCACGCTGGCCCCGGGCCAGCGGCGGTCGTTGGAAGCGGGCATGCGGTCGGTGGTGTCGTGGTGTTCCATGGGGTGGTGCTCCTCCCGCATCAGCGGGCCTGCGCGGCCTGTGCCGCGTCCATGGTCATGTTCCGGTACCCGAGGCCGACGAGGCGCTTCTGGTTCTCGTACCAGCTGATCGCCACCACCTCGTTGGTGGTCTCGTCGACGATGTAGACGACGCCCTGGACGATGCCATTGACGGTGCCGCCGACCATCGCGTACGAGGAGCGGGGCCGCAGCTGCGCCATCGCGGTGGGCCCGAAGGTCACCGCGGCGAGCGCCGCCAGCAGGCAGACGTTGAGGACGAGAAGTGCGCGGAGCGACGGACGCTTCATGGTGGTCTCCTGCGGCCGCGGGTTCCGCGGGCCGTCACGCAGGATAGCGGGGACCGCGCTCCACGACGCAGTCGCCCGGCTCGTGGTCGAGCACGAGGCGCCAGCCTTCTCGGTCGGCGCGCTCGAGGAACGCCACCTTGGTGAGCATGGTGTCGTAGGGAAGCATGTCGTACGCCAGGCTCGAGGCCGGGTGGGCGTGGTGCACGGTGGGCATCAGGTCCCCGGGATAGCACACGGTCCCGGACGGGTCGCGCCACAGCACGGACTGGTGGCCCCAGGTGTGCCCGGGCGTCGGAAGCAGGTGGATCCCCTCCAACGGGGTCGATTCGCCCTCGTGCAGGATCACCTGGTCCGCCACGGGATCGAGGTGCGAGCGCAGGTACGTGCGCGTCATGGTGCTGCGGTTCGCCAGCGCATCCTCCCACTCGCGGCGCTGCACGTGGATGCGGGCGTTGGGGAACACCGGCTCAAGGGCCCCGCCTGACCCGAGGCGCGTGAGCCCGCCGGCATGGTCGAAGTGCAGGTGCGTGAGGACCACGTGGTCGACCGATTCGGCCGCAACGCCCGCTTCGGCAAGCGCATCCTCCACGGTTCGGATGCCGCCCGCATGGTTTCGCTCGAACGCGTAGATCGCGCGCTCCTTGTCGGTCCACTTGCCGCCCGCGCCGCACTCCACCAGGACGCGCATCGGCCGGGCCCCGGAAACCGCCGTCGACCGCTCGAGCAGCACGCAGTTCATGGCCAGCCCGATGCGATTGTCCGGGTCGGCATCCACCCACTTCGACCACATGGCCTTCGGGATGATGCCGAACATGCCGCCCCCGTCGAGGCGGAATCCGCCAGCGCGCAGGACCCGCCATTCGAACAGGCCCTGCGCGCCAGCCGTGGCCACGGTCAGCTCTTCACCACGCGCGCCTTGCGGCGTGCCGCCGGCACCTGCACCATCGCGTTGCGCGTGTCGACCACCAGCACCGCGTGTTCCGCGAGCGCCCCGTAGTCCACCGCGTCGTGGTCCGTGAGGATCAGCACGCAGTCCATCGAACGGAGGGTGTCGGGCGTGAGCGGGACGCTCTTCAGGTCGATGCGGTACTTGCGCATCGAGGGGTACGTCGGGATGTGCGGGTCGTGGTAGGAAACCTCGGCACCGCGGTCACGCAGCAGCTCGATGATCTCGGCGCTTGGACTCTCGCGCGAGTCGTCGATGTTCTTCTTGTAGGCGACGCCGATCACCAGGACCTTCGCACCCTTCATGCTCTTGCGATCGTCGTTGAGCGCACTCTGGGTGCGCTCGATGACGTAGTGCGGCATGGCCGTATTGACCTCGCCCGCGAGCTCGATGAACCGCGTCGATCGGCCGATCTCCTTGGCCTTCCACGTGAGGTAGAAGGGATCGATCGGGATGCAGTGGCCGCCGAGGCCCGGGCCCGGGTAGAAGGGCATGAACCCGAAGGGCTTGGTGCTTGCCGCGGCGATGACCTCCCAGACGTCGATGTTCATGTCCGCGAGGACCGTCTTCATCTCGTTGACGAGGGCGATGTTCACCGCTCGGAAGATGTTCTCGAGGAGCTTGGCGGTCTCGGCCACCTCGGCGCTCGAGACGAAGTGCGCCTGCTTCACCACGCGCGAGTAGAGCGCGAAGGCAAGCTTGCCGGACACCTCGTCGGTGCCGCCGACGAGCTTGGGGATGGTGGCGGCGCTGAACTTCGCGCTGCCCGGATCCTCGCGCTCGGGGCTGTAGGCCAGGAAGTAGTCCTCGTTGCGCTTCAGGCCGGTGGCGTCGAGGATGGGGCCCATCTCGTCGCGCGTGGTGCCCGGGTACGTGGTGCTCTCCAGGATCACCAGCTGTCCCTTGCGGAGGACCCCGGCCACCAGCTTGGTGGAATCGAGCACGAACGAGAGGTCCGGCTCCTTGTGGTGGCCCAGCGGAGTCGGCACGCAGAGCAGGATCGCGTCCGCCTTCTGCAGGTCCTTCGGGTCGGTGGTGCCCAGGAAACCGTCGTTCGACTTGAGGTAGTCGAAGAACTCCTGCCCGAGGTGGTGGATGTACGGGGTACCGGCCTGGATCGAATCGATCTTGCGGCGATCGATGTCGAAGCCGACCACCTTGAAGCCAGCGCGCAGGCAGGCCTCCGACAGCGGCAGGCCCACGTAGCCGAGGCCGACGATGCCGACGGTGGCGGTCTTGGATTCGATCTTCTTGAGGAGTTCGGTAGCGAGCTGGTTCATGGAGTTCCCGAGCCTGTGTCGATCGGTGTTCGAATCGAGTGCCTTAGATCAATTGGTCCGGATTCTCGAGCAATCCGACCACGGTGTTCAGGAAGCGCGCGCCCTCGGCGCCATCCACGACGCGGTGGTCGCAGCTGAGCGAGAGCGGCAGGCTGAGCCCCGCGTAGAAGCGGCCGTCCTTCACCATCACGCGCTCCTTGGCACGGCCGGCCGCAAGGATGGCGACCTCCGGATAGTTGATGACCGGCGTCGCGAACATGCCGCCGTAACTGCCGACGTTGGAGATGGTGAACGTGCCGCCGAGCGACTCCTCGCGGGTGATGGTGCGGTCCTTGCATGCGGCCGCCAGGCGCTTCACCTCGGCGGCGAGCTCCAGTGGGCTGCGGGCGCCCGCGTCGCGGATGACCGGCACCATCAGGCCGTTGTCGGTGTCCACGGCGCAGCCGAGGTTCACCGGTCCCTTCACCAGGATCTCATTGCTGGCGTCGTCGGTGATGGCGTTCAGCGTCGGGTGCTTGCGCAGCGCCTTGCAGATCGCCGTCATGATGAAGGGCAGCATGCTGAGCTTCTGCCCCGTCACGCGCCCATACTCCTTGCGCTTGGCGTCGAGCGCGGTGACGTCCGCCTCGTCGACCACGGTGAAGTGGACGGTCGTGCGGACACTGCGGTCAAGGCTCTCAGCGATCTTGCGGCGGATGCCGCGGAACGGCACGCGCTGAACGACGCCCTGCTGGTCGATGTACACGCTGCCGGGCGCGATCGCCGTCGCACGCGGGGCGAATCCACCGGTCGCCGGCGCCGCAGCGGGCGCCGCGCCGGCACCCGCGAACGACTCGACGTCGCTGGCGGTGACGCGGCCGCCGCGGCCGCTGCCGGGTACCCGCTGGATGTCGATGCCGAGTTCGCGCGCAATGCGCCGCACGGCCGGCGTGGCGAGTGCCTTGCCGTCGCGTGCGACGGCCGCCGCCTCGGGCGCGCGCCGCGCGAACCGGTCGCTCACCGTGAGCGTGCCGCTCATGGTGCCGACCACGGTGCCCTGGTCCTCGGAGGTGCCCGGCGCGCCGGACGCGACCTGCGCGGACAGGCACGCGGCGCCGGAAGCACCGTTCGAGGACGCTCCGGCCGAAGGCGTCGCCGGCTTCGCGGCGGCACCCGCCGTGCCGTAGCGCACCAGCACCGCGCCCACCTTGATGATCTCGCCGGCTGACCCACAGAGCTCGGTGACGGTGCCAGCCCATGGTGAGGGCACCTCCACCAAGGCCTTGTCGGTCTGCATCTCGGCGAGCGTCTGGCTCTCCTTGACGGTCTCCCCCGGCTTCACCTTCCAGGAGATGAGTTCGGCTTCCGCCAGGCCTTCGCCCAGGTCGGGGAGCAGGAAGTGGCTCTTGTCGCTCGGCTGCTTGATTCCGGCCATCGTCGTTCCCTCGTCGGGGCGGTGTTCAGTACGCCATCACGTCGTCGATCGCACGCCCGATGCGCGCGGCGTCGGGCATGTAGTCGAGCTCGAGCTTGTAATACGGCATGATCGTGTCGAAGCCGGCCACGCGCTGCACCGGCGCCTCCAAGTGCAGGAAGCAGCGCTCCATGATCCGCGAGGAAATCTCGGCTCCGAAGCCGCCGGTGAGCGGCGCCTCGTGCACGATCACGCAGCGGCCCGTCTTGCGGACGCTTGCCTCCACCGCCTCCGCGTCGAAGGGGTAGATCGTGCGCAAGTCGATCAGCTCAATCGACTTGCCGCTCTTCTCGATGGCCTGCATGCACTGGATGACGCTCGCGCCCCAGCTGACGATGGTGAGGTCGTTGCCCTCGCACACCGTCCGCGCCTTGCCGATCGGCAACACGTACTCGTCCTCGGGCACCTCCTCGCGGAACGCGCGGTAGATGCGCTTGGGCTCGAAGAAGATCACCGGGTCGGGGTCGCGGATCGCCGCCACCA
>JBJOIF010000282.1:0-5171 GCA_046047335.1 Planctomycetota bacterium
CGGGAAGTCCCAGTCGACGCTCTCGCGCTGCGGCACGTACGCGACCTGCCGGCGAATCCGGTCGATCGGCTGGCCCATGAAGCGGACGTCGCCCGCCAGGGCCGGCAGCAATCCCATGCACGCCTTCAGCAGCGTGCTCTTGCCCGCGCCGTTCGGACCGATGATCCCGACGAGCACGCCGCGGGGGATCTCGAGTTCGACGTCCCACAGCACGGGCCGCCGGTCGTACGCCACCGTCAGGGCGTGCACCGAGAGCGCGCTGCGCGCGGAGTGCTCGTGGCGGTGGGCGG
This sequence comes from Planctomycetota bacterium, assembly GCA_046047335.1. Classification (GTDB taxonomy): domain Bacteria; phylum Planctomycetota; class Phycisphaerae; order Phycisphaerales; family SM1A02; genus UBA966. The sequence goes on from JBJOIF010000282.1 coordinate 291, forward strand.
CCGAGGCCGTCATGGCACCACCCCGTCGATCGCGGCGGGGTCGCCGCCCAGGGATCTCACGATGGTGCGGGCGTTGTGCCGCATCATGCCCAGGTACGTGGCCTCGTCGGTGCCCGCCGGGCCCATGGCGTCCGCATAGAGCGATCCGCCAGGCGACAGGGTCCCGCCGCGGGCACGCACGGACTCGATCAGCGCACGGACCGCGCGATCGGGCAGCGTGCTCTCGACGAACACAGCCGGGATGCCGCGTTCATGGATCTCCGTGGCCAATCCCCGGAGATCCGCCAGTCCCGCCTCCGACTCGGTCGAGATGCCCTGCACTCCGCGCACCTCCAGCCCGAAGGCGCGCCCGAAGTAGCCGAACGCATCGTGCGCGGTCACCACCATCCGCGCCCGCTCGGGAACCGTGGCCACCGCCGAGGCGACCGCGGCGCGCAGTCGGTCGCAGCGGGCCGCGAACGCCTCGGCGTTGCGTCGGGCCGCTGGCGCCCAACTCGGTCGCTCGGCGGCGATCGCCTCCGCAAGCCCCCGGCCGGCCTCGGCCCACAGGGCCGGATCCATCCACACGTGCGGATCGGCGTGGCCATGGGCCTCCGCTTCCGCGATCAGGCCGTCCATCGGCAGCAGGGTCCCCACGTCCACGACTCGCGTGCCACGTGACGCGAGCTTGGGAAAGACATCGCCCATGCGTCCCTCGAGCATCAGTCCGTTGGCGACCACCATGTCGGCCGTCGACAGCAGCCGTACGTCACCGACCGTCGGGCGATACAGGTGCGGGTCCACGCCGGGGTTCATCATGCCCGCGACGCTGGCGTCAGGGATGCCGGCACATACCGTCCGGGCCAGGTCCGCGCACTGCGTGGTGGTGGCCACAACGCGCAGGGGGCGATTGTCCTCCGCGCGCTCGGTGGTGTCCGGCGGCGCACCGATGAACGCCAGCGCGACCGCGAGCAGGGTTGCAAGACTTGTAGCCATGGCTACAATCAGTATAGGCATGGCCTCCCGCGCACGAGCATCCCGCCCCAAGGCATCGGACGCCTTTCCCAAGGTGCGCCGGGACCATGCCCGGGAGACGGCCGAGGACTACGTGGAGGCGATCGGCGACATCAGCGAGCGGGCCGGAGCCTGTCGGGTGGCGGATCTTGCGCGCCACATGCGGGTGTCCCACGTCACCGTGGTCCGGACGATCGCGCGCCTGTCGGCCGCGGGCCTCGTCGAGAAGGAGCGGTACGGTCCAGTGCAGCTGACGCCGTCCGGCGCCCGGATGGCCGCTGGCGCCCGCGAGCGGCATCGGCAGGTGTTCGCCTTCCTCGTGGCCATCGGCGTCCCGGAAGACGTGGCCCGACGTGATGCGGAGGGGCTCGAGCATCACGTGTCGCCCGCCACCATCGCCGCCATGCGGAGGGTGGTGGCATGATCGACCCATCGCTCGCCCTTGCCGGTGCGGTCACGGGAGTCGTGGTGGGGCTGACGGGAGTCGGTGGCGGCGCGCTGATGACGCCGATTCTGCTCTTGGTCTTCGGGATCGCTCCGGTCACCGCCATCGCCACGGACTTGTGGTTCGCGGCGATCACCAAGGTCGCGGCGGTGCTCGTGCACCAGCGCGACGGCAAGGTGGACTGGCAGGTGGTCCGGAGGCTGTGGACAGGCAGCCTCCCGGTGGCGCTGGTGGTGGTCGCGGCGGTGGCGATGGGTGCGCGGGTCGAGCGCATCGGCTGGCTGACGGTGGCGATCGGCACGGTGGTGGGCCTGACGGCCATCGGCCTGCTGGTGGCGCCCAAGCTGCAGGAACTCGCGCGCTCCCGGCGGATCGCCAACCCAGAGCGGTTCAAGTCCAGGCAAGGGTCCCTGACGGTCGTGGCGGGCGGCGTGCTTGGCCTGCTCGTGGCGCTGACGTCGGTCGGCGCCGGCGCGCTGGGCACCGTCATGCTGACCGCGCTGTACCCACTGCGGATGGTTCCGCATCGCCTCGTGGCCACAGACATCGCGCACGCCATCCCGCTCGCGGTGGTGGCCGGCTCCGGGTATCTGCTCGCCGGACTCGTCGACGGAACGATGCTCATGAGTCTGGTGGTGGGCTCCGTGCCGGGAGCGGTGGTGGGGAGCCTGCTGGCGTCACGGTTCTCGCCGCGGTGGCTCCGTGTGGTGCTGGCGGTGGTGCTCTTGGCGTCGGCGGCGAAGACGCTTGCCGCATAGGCACCGATACACTCGGCGTCGCCCGATGCACTACGCCATCCGAAACCTTGCAGACCGCGTGCGCAATGCGTTCGTGAAGCGTCGCTTCGTGACCAGCCTGTCCGACAACGGCCGTTACCCGCAGGTGTGCCTCGACGCAGCCGCCAGCGTTTCGACGTTCCGCCACTTCCGGCGCATCCGCGACTACACGGCCATCCTGGAGCACGTGACGCCGGAGCAGGGCGAGGCGTATCTGGCCAAGATTGCGCACCGCCCCGAGCTGTTGGCGGCGCTGCCCAGGTTCGGGCGCAATGACCAGGCGGGCCATCCGCGGCTCCACGACTTCGCGCCACACGGGCGCTTCTCCCCCACGACGCTGCGCTACGTCAAGGTGCTGTCCGACCTGCTCGACCGGTTCGGTTCGTTGGACGGTCGGTCGATCTGCGAGATCGGGGTGGGATACGGCGGCCAATGCCGGGTCATCGGGGAGTGGTCGTGCCCCGCCGAGTACTGCCTGGTGGACCTGCGCCCTGCGCTCGGCCTGGCCGAGCGGTACCTCGACCAGTTCGTGCTGCCGATGCCCATCGACCTTCGGACGCTGAACACGCTGCGCGCCCGCGAGTGGGACCTGGTCATCAGCAACTACGCCATCACCGAGATGCCCCGTGCCGTGCAGGATGCGTACATGGACCGCGTGGTGCGGCGGGCGCGGCGCGGCTACGTGACGTTCAACCGCATCAACCCGCCGGAGTTCCGGAGCCTGGAGGTCGACGACTTCCTCAAGGCGATCCCCGGAGCGCAGGTCTCCGAGGAGAGTCCCCTCACGCATCCGGGCAACGTGGTGATCACCTGGGGGCCGCCGGCCGGGGGCCACGGATGAGCGGTGCGTCGGTGTCGCGCGGGGCCGGCGGCGAGCGGCCGATCGACCGTCGGACGATCCTGGCCGTGGCGGTGGCCGCGCTCGGGTACTTCGTTGACCTGTTCGACCTGGTGCTGTTCTCGATCCTCCGTATCCCGAGCCTCAAGGCGCTGGGCATCACCGACCCCGAGCAGCTCACGACGGTCGGCAAGCGGCTCCTCGATATCCAGCTCACCGGCATGTTGCTCGGGGGCATCGCCTTCGGCATGATGGGGGACCGACTGGGGCGCCTCAAGACGCTCTTTGGGTCGATCCTGCTGTACTCGCTGGCCAACGTCCTCAACGCGTTCGTCACGGACGTCTGGCAGTACGAGGTGCTCCGCTTCGTGGCCGGATTCGGCCTGGCCGGCGAGCTCGGCGCAGGCATCACGCTGGTGGCCGAGCTGCTGCCCACGTCCAAGCGCGGCATCGGCACGACGGCGGTGGCCACGGTGGGCTTGATGGGCGCGGTGGCTGCCGGCGTGGTGGGTTCCTACGTGCCGTGGAACTGGTGCTACTTGATCGGCGGTGTGATGGGACTCCTTCTCTTGGCGATGCGCGTGGGCGTCTCGGAGAGTGGATTGTTCGAGGGAACGAGGGCCGCCGCCGTGCACCGCGGCAATCCCTTCCAGCTGCTGTGGCCACCCCAAAGGTTCATGCGCTTCGCGCTGGTGGTGCTGTCGGCGATGCCGATCTGGTTCGTCGGCGGCGTGATGTTCATCTTCGCGCCGGAGATCGGCCGCGCGATGGGCATCGCCGAGGCCATCGAGCCGGCCAAGGTGATCTTCTGGGCGTACGTCGGGGTGGTGATCGGCGACGTGCTCAGCGGGACGGTGTCGCAACTGGTGCAGAGCCGGACCCGCACGATCATCGGCTTCCTTGCGGCACTGGGTGCGTCGATCGCGCTGTTCTTCGCGGTGGCACCGCGGGGCCCGACGGCCTTCTACCTGATGATGTCGCTCGTCGGCGCCGCCACGGGCTACTGGGCGATCTTCGTCACCACGGCCAGCGAGCAGTTCGGCACGAACCTGCGCGCCACCGCCGCCACCAGCGCGCCGAACTTTGTGCGCGCGATGGCCGTGCCGATCACGTCGATCTGGCTGGCGATCAAGCCGTCCATGGGAGCGGTCGACGCCACATGGATCCTCGGCATCTGCTGCGTGGCCATCGGGATCGTGGCGACGCTGGCGCTCGACGAGACCTTCCATCGCGACCTGGATTACCTCGAGCACTGAACGCGGGCGGCGACGGGCCGCGAGCCCGTTGGGGCGCGGGCGCCGGTCTCAGGCCGCGTTCCGCCCGGGTAGCCATCGGTCACGCATCCCGGCGCGCTGGGCATCGCTCCAGAAGTGCCTGGCGGCGGCGGTGGAGAGCGCTGCCTCGACCACCCCTGGCTCGGAGGCGAGGGCGTGCCTGAGGTCACGATGTCCGCCCGCCTTGCCGTGCTCGGCGCTTCCGTTGCCACGACCGACGCGGACGGGGCGTGCGAGGAAGCGCGACAGCGCTTCGCTCTTGGCGTTGTCCGGGATGTCGGTCCGCATGACCAGCACGTGGCCGTGGCGGAAGGGCGTCTCGGCCCAGCCGCGGTCGGCATCGAACGCCATCGCGAATGGGCTCCATCCCAGGGACGCCAGGACGTCGTGTTCGAGCCAGGAATCGATGGCCCACGTGGGCGCGGATCGCACGCGTGACCGGAGTTCCTCGGGGCTCGCGACCCCGGCAACGTCCACGTCCAGCCCGCCTGCGGCCATGCTGAGTGCGACCGACATGGGGTCGCGCAGCAGCAGCACCCAGCGGGCCGCGCGCCC
>JBJOIF010000283.1:0-3562 GCA_046047335.1 Planctomycetota bacterium
GACAACCTCGACAAGAGCATCAACCCCGACGAGGTGGTGGCCCTGGGCGCCGCCATCCAGGGCGGCGTGCTGGCCGGCGACGTGAAGAACGTGGTGCTGCTCGACGTCACGCCACTCTCACTCGGCGTCGAGACGCTCGGTGGCGTGATGACCACGCTCATCGCGCGCAACACCGCCATCCCCACGTCGAAGAAGGAGATCTTCTCGACGGCGCAGGACAACCAGAACGCAGTGACCATCGTGGTCCTGCAGGGCGAGCGACAGATGGCCGCGGACAACCGCGTGCTGGGACGCTTCGACCTCACCGGCATCGCGGCCGCCCCGCGCGGCGTGCCGCAGGTCGAGGTGGAGTTCTCCCTCGACGCCAACGGCATCCTGAACGTGTCGGCCACCGATAAGGCGACCGGCAAGAAGCAGGAGATCAAGATCACCGGCTCCAGCGGCCTCTCCAAGGAAGAGGTCGAGCGCATGCGCAAGGACGCCGAGGAGCACGCGGCCGCCGACACCGCGCGCCGCGAACTGGTCGACACGAAGAACCGTGCCGAGCAGGTGGCCTACCAGGTCAAGAAGCAGCTCGAGGAACTGGGCGCCAAGGTGCCGGCCGACAGCCGCACCAAGATCGAGGGCGCCGTGTCGAACCTCGAGGACACGCTCAAGGGCGACGACAAGGCCGCCATCGAGGCTGCGCTCAACAACCTGATGAACGCGGCGGGCGAACTGCAGCAGGCGGCGTCCGCGGCGGGAACCGCCACCGGCGGCGACGGTGCGGCCGGCGGCGAGAAGAAGGACGACGTCATCGACGCCGAGTACGAGGTGACCGACGACGGGAAGAAGTCCTGAGCCGACGGATCCATCCATGACCCACCCGCGCCCGGTGTGGCCCGAAGGGGCTGCACCGGGCGCGGTGCATTCGGGCGAGCGGATCCCCGCGGCGGGTTTATCCGCGTCTTGCGGACCTCGACGGTTCGCATACCCTCCAACGATTCGGCACCGCTCCGCACGGCCCGCCGCGCACGTTGCGCGGAGCGCCGACCCGGGCGCCGCGCCGGGACTGCACATGGAACGCATCAAGGGCATCGCCGTCAGCCCCGGCATCGTGATCGGGCGCGCATTCCTCGTGGGCACCGCCGAGCAGGTGGTTCCGCACCGCACCATCGGGACGGACGAGGTCCAGGAGCAGCTGGCGCGGCTGGCGCAAGCCTTGGCTGGTGCCGGGGAGCAGATCGGTGCGCTCCGCGAACGCACCCGCCTCGAACTCGGTGAGGAGCCCGCCAAGATCTTCGAGTTCCATGCGGGCCTACTGCGGGACCGGGCCCTCGTGGGCGCCATCGAGAAACGGATCACCGGGACGTTCGTCACCGCCGAGCAGGCCGTGGCCGACCAGTTTCGGCTCCTCGTCGACCAGTTCAACCGGATGGGCAACGAGGTCTTCGAGCAGAAGGCCAACGACGTGCTCGACCTCGAGCGCCGCGTACTCGGCGCGCTGATGGGCGAGCAGGAAAGTCGACTGGCCCAGCTCGACCGCGACGCCGTGGTCATCGCCCACGAACTCACGCCAAGCCAGGCGGCGGGCATGGTCCGCACGCGCGTGGTGGCCGTGGCCACGGACCTCGGCGGCCGGACCGGGCACACGTCGATCGTGGCGCGCGCCATCGGGCTGCCCGCGGTGGTCGGCTGCCAGCGGCTGTCGGGCGTCGTCGAGGAGGGCGACGAGGTCATCGTCGACGGCAACGAAGGCCTGGTGGTGGTGCGCCCCGATGCCCGCACGCTCGAGGACTATCGCCGACGCCAGGAACGCTCGCGGCGCTCGCGCGAGGCCCTTCGTGAACTCTCCGGGCTCGAGGCGATCACCAAGGACGGCGTCCACGTGCAGCTCATGGGCAACATCGAGTTCCCGGAGGAGGTGGCGTCGGTCCTCTCCAACGGCGGCGAGGGCGTGGGCCTGTACCGCACCGAGTTCCTGTGGCTCACGCGGGACCGCCCCCCCACCGAGGAGGACCACTACCGCGCCTACATGCAGGCGATCGAGCTGCTCGGCGGCAAGCCGCTCACCATTCGCACCTGCGACCTCGGCGCCGACAAGTACACGCAGGAGCAGATGGAGGAGCCGGAGCGCAACCCGTTCCTCGGGCTCCGCTCGATCCGGCACTCGCTGGCGAACCCGGCCGAGTTCAAGGGGCAGCTCCGGGCGATCCTGCGCGCGAGCGCCTACGGGCCCGTCAAAACCATGTTCCCGCTGGTCTCGAACCCGATGGAGCTGCGCCAGGGCAAGCTGATGCTCGCGGACATCTCCGAGGAGCTCGAGGACGAGGGCATCCCCTTCGACCGGCAGATGCCCATCGGCGTGATGATCGAGGTGCCGTCGGCGGCGCTGATGAGCCGCGTCTTCGCCGCGGAGAGCAGCTTCTTCTCGATCGGGACCAACGACCTGATCCAGTACACGCTGGCGGTCGACCGCGGCAACGAGCGGGTGGCCCACCTCTACCAGGCGGCCCATCCGGCGGTCGTCTACCTGGTCAAGTCCGTGGTCCGGGCGGCCCGGTCGGGCAACATCGATTGCAGCGTCTGCGGCGAGATGGCCGGGGAACCGCTGTTTTCCATGTTGTTGCTGGGCATGGGATTGCGTACACTCTCCATGGTTCCCGACCAGATCCCCGTCATCAAGCGGGTCATCCGGTCGGTGACGATGGAACAATGCGAACGGCTGGCCCGACGGGTCGGGTCGTTCGACTCGGAGCGACAGGTCGAGACGGCCTTGCGCGACGAGCTCAGGAAACTCGATCCCGACGTCTTCGGCCACTGGGTGGCGGAGTAGCGAGGATCAACGCCGCGGGCGCGTGCCGGCGGCGGTGCAAGGACAACGGGTCGACCCGGCGCTCGAGACGCGCGGTCCGCCCCACGGTGCGAAGCGGGTTGGTGCCCTTCCGGCGCCGACCCCCGACCTGCGCGTGGCGGACCCACCTGCGCTCCACGATGGAGTGCGCGAGACGGCGGCGACCAGGCGGAACTCACGGTGCGCTTGAAGAGCCTGTGCCACATGCAATCGACGGAACGACCGTCGCCCGGACACGGATCCCACTGGGGTCCCCCGGGCGCGCTGTCGTTCTCGCCGCGCGCGTGCTGACGCAGGCCGGCACCCATGGTTCCGCCACGAACCGCCGCTTGATGCGGCAGAGGATTGATCGTGGCAGACACCGAACGCACGAATGAAGAGCACGAGCGCCGTGACGGCGCGCACGCCCACGCCGAGGGACACCACGTCGAGGACCGGGCTGAGCACGGGGCCGACGAGGCCCACGGCGACGCGCACGACCACCACGAGGACGACGGCGGCGCGATCGACTCGGCGGCCTTCGCGTCGCTCGAGGCGCTCGAGAGCGGCGAGGACGCGCCGATCCTGCCGGTGCGCGCCATCGACGACGAGGACGACACCGAGAACGGGGACGAGACCGAGGACGGGGACGAGGAATCCGCGGAAGACGAGGCGGAGGACGCCGAGGAGTCCGAGGAGGCCCTCGCCGAGTCCGAGGACGGCGCGGAGGGCTCCGAGGACGCGGAATCC
>JBJOIF010000284.1:0-4394 GCA_046047335.1 Planctomycetota bacterium
GCCACATGACATGCGCGCGCGCGGTGCGGGTCGTGGCGAGCGAACGACGCGGGGACGCGGCTGGATCGATCCCCATGCCTTGCTCGACGGGGCCCGCATCGTGGACGTGATGCGCCATGGCAAACGGCTGGGACTGGTCGCGCAGGACGGCCGTGCATTGGTCATCCAGTTCGGCATGTCCGGCCAGCTCGTGATCGGCGAGTCGACGGCGGAATCGCATCGCCACGTCACGTGGATCGTGCGCCCGCGGAGCGGCCAAGCGCTGCCGATGGTGTTCCGGGATCCGCGACGATTCGGCGGGGTCGTTCCATGCACCAGCGTCCGTGCCATGGTGGACGCCTGGCACGCCGAGCTCGGTCCCGATGGGCTCCTGCTTCGGCCGGGAGAGCTGATGCGTCGGCTCATCGGCGAACGCGCGGTGAAGGCGGCGCTGCTCGACCAGGGCGTGGTGGCGGGCGTCGGCAACATCTACGCCGACGAAGCGCTGCACCGCGCCGGCATCGACCCGCGCACGCCGTGCGACCGGCTGAATGCCCCCGCGATCGAGCGGCTGGCCCGATCGATCCGCACCGTGCTCCGCACGGCCGTCCGGTCGGGCGGCAGCACGCTTCGCGACTACATCAACGGCAACGGTCGTCCCGGCCAAGCGCAGCTGCTTCACGCGGTCTACGGCCGCTCCGGCGAACCCTGCCTCGCGTGTGGACGAACCCTGCGGCTTGCTCGCCTCGCCGGCCGGGCCACGGTGTGGTGCCCCGCTTGCCAACCGTCTGTCCACACCCGATCGGGGAAGCATCGCGCGCTTGGCCGGGCCGCCACATCTCACAAGTGCTCCATGCCCAGAGGTCGGACAGAACGGTTTGGATAAGGACAAGAGAGATCTCTTCTTCCTCCCTAGAGGAGAGCCCTGTCCACTTGTGGACAACTCTGGAGCCTGTGCCTTAAACACCACTCAAGCCGCGGTTTGCAACACGGTCCGCGCGGGGTACGGCATGTCGATTGACCGTTCGCCCGCGCCATCTGGTCGTCGGGTCCCGAAGTGCACGACCGGAACACCGGCCAAAACCCGCGCCGATGCACAAACGAGGCCCGCATAACGAACCGCGATGTCGTCTGCACCAGAATCATCCGGACAGGTGATCCACAACCCACCCCGCGCAACCGAAACAACACCCTCAGTGGTTACCAGACGGGTCTTCACTGATCCGACCGGCCCAGGACCTGTTCGATGCGGGTGACGTCGCTCGAGAGCGCCACGTCCCGCTGGGTCTTCTCGGCCACGGTCCGCACGGCGTGCATCACCGTGGTGTGGTCTCGGCCGCCGAAGTAACCGCCGATCTCCTCCAGGGAGAACCGCGTGTGCTTGCGGGCCAACCACATGCAGATCTGCCGCGGCAGGGCCACGCTCTTGTGCCGGCGCTTGGACATCAGGTCGCTCAGCTTCAGGTCGTAGTACTGCGTGACCGCATCGATGATCTGCTGGATGGTCGGTTGGACGGGTCCTCCGCCATCGGTCGGTCGCCCATCGGCCACCGCTTGCTTCGCGAGGTCCAGCGAGATCGGGGCACCCGACGCCATCGACAGCCCGCGCAGTCGCGTCAGGGCACCCTCGAGCTCGCGGATGTTGCTGTCGACGCGCGCCGCCACGTAGGCCGGCACGTCGTCCGGAAGGTCCAGGTCGTGCAGTGCCGCCTTCGCCTTCAGGATCGCCACGCGGGTCTCGTACGGCGGCCGATCGATGCGCGCCACCAAGCCGCAGTTGAAGCGGCTGACCAGGCGCTCTTCGAGGTCCGGGATGTCGGCGGGGGCCGCATCGGAACTCAGCACCACCTGTCGACCGGCCTGGTACAGCGCGTTGAAGGTGTGGAAGAACTCTTCCTGCGTCTGCTCGTGCTTGGACAGGAAGTGGATGTCGTCGATCACCAGCATGTCGCAGTTGCGGAACCGGTGACGGAATTCCATCATCCGGCCGGCGCGGACCGCCTCATGGAACACGTCCATGAAGGTGCTGCAGGAGATGTACGTGATGCGCGTGTTCGGGTCCTGCCGGAGCATCTCTTGGCAGGTCGCCTGCAGGAGGTGGGTCTTTCCCAGGCCGACGCCCCCATGCACGAAGAACGGGTTGTAGGCACGACCGGGCTTCTGGGCCACGGCCTGCGCGGCCGCATGGGCCAACCGGTTGTTCGGGCCCACGACGAAGGTGTCGAACACGTAGTCGGGCGAAAGCAGGATGCGGTCGTCGAACAGGGCCTCCCCGACCGGGGCGGCCACCGAGGCGTTCGATGCCGCTGGGGCAGCCGGCGCCTCGGGCACGCGCTCTCCCACGAACTGCACGCCCACCAGCCTGCCGGTGGCTTCGGTGGCGGCCGCGGTGAACGGCGGCACGCAGCATCGCCGCAGGTACGACAGCCGGACCGGATCCTCCACCAGCAGGGTCACATTGGCGCCATCGACCGAGATCACCTCGATCTGGTCAAACCAGTGCCGGCACACCTCGCCGTGGTTGCGCCGAAGGTGGTCGAACATGCGTTCGCGCACGGAGGCATTGGCGGCCGCGGCTCCCGCCTGGGCTCGGCGGTCGGCGACGGAATCGTGGCTGGAGACTCGTGCAGGCATGTGGATCGACGGACGCGGCCGGGCCGGGTGGGCGGCACACCCACGACGGCAGACCATGCGGCAGCGAACAGCCGCCATGGTGGAGTCAGGAATCAATCGTGCGCGCGGAGAAGCTTGCCCACCACGCCGCGCTGGAACCTCAGGTGCGGACTGTAGATCGCGCCTTGGGCCCAGTCAACCATCGATCGCCGAAGGTGCGCCGGAACCCGCCGCATCCGCGTCCACAGCGATCGCGTCGGTCGTCGGCTCGGCACCGCCCGCCTCCTGCACCTGCCGCTCGTGGCGGGCACGGTTGGTCCGGTGGTCCATGAGCAGGTGCACCGAGCGGGCCCGTTCGGCCCCAGCCACCTCCTCAAGACGCTGCCGCGCATACGGCATGAGCGTCCGGCGCGAGACATGCACGATCACCACGTCCTTCGCCGTCCACGCCTCAAGCAGCGGCCGCAGGTCCTCCACGTGCAGGTGCTTGCCGATGCGGGCGCGGTCGCGGTGTTCATCCTCAAAGAACGTGCACTCCGAGATCACCACCTTTGCCTTGGTGAACTCGTCGCGGAGCAGGAACTCGCCGGGTTCCGTGTCTCCGGTGTAGGCCACCAACGGGATCTCGATGGTGTGGGTGATCTCCGCGCCGCCGGCGCGCAGTTCCCGCAGCCGATCCTGCGACAGCCCGTGGAATTCTGGGCGAAGCTTGCTGCGCCGTTCGATCACCACGAACGCAAGTGCGGGCGTCGTGTGGCTCACCTCGATGGCGCGAAGCACCAGGTTCGGGCGCAGCTGGAACTCGCCTTCTGGCTCGATGGCCACGATCTCGTGCGGCGTGCGCTGCCGCTCGAGGTCGACCCACGACGCCATCATCTTCCGCAGCGGGTCCGCCATCTTGGGGTGCACAAGGCACCGCGCGGTGCCCGGCATCTTCTGGAAGAACCGCTGGCTGAACCAGTACGGCAGGCCGGCCACGTGATCCATATGTGTGTGCGAGAGCGCCACCGTCGGGCTCGCCAGGACGGGCCTCGGGCACAGCCCGATGTCGAACACCAGGTCCAGCTCAGGGACGTGGACCACCGCCTGCTCCCCGGCCACCGAGACGCCTTGGATGCGGTACGGCGCCGAGTACACGAAGCCAAGCCGGGCCTCCTGCGGAGGCATGCGCGGAATCATCGGTCCGAATCTCCTCTCGCAGCGCTTTCGCGCGGCGGGGTGTGGGTTGCGAGCGGGCGATCGTAGCCCACCCCCAACGCCATGTCCATGCGTCGTTATGTGAAGGTGGTCCCCCGGATTTCCCGATTTACCGTCAGGTTCCGCTTGCACGTGGGCGGGGGGAATCGACACTCAGAGGGCAGATGCGCATGTCTCAAGACGCTCAGGCGGTCCGAAGCGAGTTCGCGGACGATCCCGACATGTCGGGCATCGTCGGCCAGTTCGTGTCGGAACTTCCGGATCGGGTGCAGTCGATGAATGCCGCCCTTGCCGCCGGCCAATTCGAGCAGCTTCGCGTGCTGGCGCACCAACTCAAGGGGGCGGCCGGGGGCTACGGTTTCCCGCGTCTCGGCGAGGCGGCGGCCCTCATCGACCAAGGCATCAAGGACCGCTGCGACCTGAACGTCATCCGAAGCCGCATGGGGATGCTGAGTGCGTTCGCCGCACGCGTCCGGCCATGATGGACCTCGGGCCCATGGATCACGGACGGCCCTTGCTCCATAGGATGCGGGGTCACGGATGAGCGCTGCCAAGGTCCCGTTGCCCAAGGTGCTGGCGATCGACGATTCGGAGTTGATCCACCG